>NZ_JBEPYQ010000062.1:0-41265 GCF_041641335.1 Cohnella sp.
GGAGAGGGCAGGCCCGCGAAGATCGTCTTGCCGTCGTGCTTGATCTCGGACGTCTTGCCGTGCATAAGCTGATCGGCGCGAATGACGTCTCCGCCGAACGCTTGTCCGATCGATTGATGCCCCAGGCATACGCCGAAAATCGGGATCTCTCCCTTGAACCGCTCCAGCAGCGCGAGGCTGATGCCCGCTTCATTAGGCGTGCACGGTCCCGGAGAAATCAAAATATGGTCGGGCGCAAGCTTGGCGATGCCGTCCAGATCGATCTCGTCGTTGCGATGAACGACGATGTTCTCGCCGAGCTCTCCTAAATACTGCACCAGGTTATACGTGAAAGAATCGTAGTTGTCGATCACCAGGATCATGTCGGTTCAACCTGCCCTTCGCTGTACTGCACCGCTTTCCAAAGCGCCTTGGCCTTGTTCAGGGATTCATGGAATTCCCGCTCCGGCACGGAATCGATGACGATGCCGGCCCCCGCCTGAATATGACAAACCCCGTCCTGTACGGCGATCGTACGAATAATTATATTAAATTCCATATTTCCGCTGTAGTCAATCCATCCGATCGAGCCCGTGTACGAACCTCTGCGGGTCGGTTCCAGTTCTTCGATGATTTCCATCGTGCGGATTTTGGGCGCTCCGGTAATCGTGCCCCCGGGGAACGTCGCCGCCAGCACGTCCAGCGCGTCCTTCCCGTCCGCCAGCGTCGCCTCCACCTGGGAGACGAGATGCATCACGTGGGAATACCTCTCCACCGTCAGCAGCTCCGGCACCCTTACCGTCCCATACTTCGCGACCCGCCCCAAGTCGTTGCGCTCCAGATCGACGAGCATGACGTGCTCGGCCCGCTCCTTCTCGTTGCCGAGAAGCTCGTCCTCCAGCGCGCGATCCTCCTCGGGCGTTCTGCCCCGACGGCGCGTGCCGGCAATCGGCCTCGTGGACAACCTCCGCCCGTCCACCTTCACGAGCAGCTCCGGAGAGGCGCTGACCAGCGAGAAAGACGGCGTCCTCAGCATTCCCATATAAGGAGACGGATTTACGACGCGCAGCCATTCGTACAGCGTCTCGGGCGCAACGTCGGTGCGGCGGCTCTGCCGCAGCGCCAAATTGACCTGAAACACGTCTCCCTGCCCGATATAGCGCTGAACCTGCCTGACCGCTTCCTCGTACTGCGCCTTGCTCATCGACGTGATCAGTCCCGGCAGCCGTTCGATGTCGATCTCCAGCCGATCATCGGCCATCCTCTCCCGCATCCTCGCCGCGCGTTCCCGACTTGCCGGGCTCTCTCCCTCGGCCAGCCAGTCCGTCCACAGCCGCTCCATCTCGTCGGCGCGCTTCCGGGCCGAGCGGTACAACCGCTCCAAGCCCTCGCGATCCGTATCCGGTCCGACGCCGGCATGAACCGCGATGTATACTTCCTCCTCGGCATGGTCGGCAATCCACAGCTCTTCGAACCGCTGGAACACGTAGTCCGGCAGCCCCAAATCGTCCTTCGCGATGACAGGCAGTCTCTCCAGGCTTCGCACGACGTCATAGCTCCAATACCCGATGACCCCGCCAATGCAGTCCGGCACGCCTTCCGGCCGGGGCGCCCGCCACGGTCTCAGCCATTCCCTCATCACGTCGAGCGGGCGGCCGTTCATGCGTCCGGTCTCCGTCCATTCCTCGCCGGACCCATGGACGGGCGACCATACGCTCGCCTCATCTCCCTTGCCCGCGATTGCGGCGACCGGCCGCAGGCCAACAATCGTATAGCGGCCTCCCTTGCCGCTCTCGAGCACGCTCGCATGCGCCGATGCCTGCGCCCATGCGCCTTCCCAGAAAGCCGGCAGAACGCCGATGTCCGGCTCCGTCTTTATTTTCCTTATATAGGGCAGCAAAGTGTAACCTTCGCCCGAATGATGCCAAAGCTCCCACTGATCCAACGCCATCCATTCCACGCTGCGCACTCTTTCCGCCCCTTCAGCCGGTCGCGGCTGTCTGTCTTTTTTAGAAAGAATACCATAAATACCTCCTCCTTGCTTAAAAGAAATGCGAAGGGCGGCAAAAAGCGGCGGGACGGAGGAATGATCCCCCGCTCCGCCGCTTCCGGCTTACTTCTCGATCAATTGAAGAGCGCGATACAGGAACGTCGCCGCTTCCGCTCTGCTGGTCATGCTCTTCGGCATCATATAGCCGTTGGAGCCCGTAACCAGCCCGTGTTCAAGCATCGTTGCCGCGCTATCCGCAGCATACGCCGCGATCTGGCTCGCATCGCGATAGCTGTCGAGCGCCGAGCCGGATGCGGCCGGCTTGATGACTCCCGTCGATTGCAGCGCACGAGTCAGCATGACCATAACGTCCTGACGGCTGATCGGATCTCGCGGAGCGAAGTTGACGCCGTTCACTCCGGAGACGATGCCCAATTGTTTGGCAATAGAAACCGCATTATAGTAATAGTCCTGCGGCCGCACGTCCGCAAAAGTCGATGCAAACTCGGCGCGCAAATCAAGCAGGCTCACCAGCATCAGGATGAAATCCGCCCGGGTCACCGGGCTGGCTGGACTGAAGGCGGCCTTCTCGATCGAAGTGCCTTTGACGATGCCTCTCTTGGCCAGCTCCTCGATTGCCTCGCGCGCCCATTCATGCTTGCCCAGGTCGGTGAACCCAGCCGCCGGAGCCGCAATGCCGACGGCATATACGCCGGCATGATCCACGGAGAACCGCAGAGTCCCTTTATCGTAAACTGCATCTTTGACCTCTGTCGCGCGGTCGCCCGCCGTCAGTTCGTACACGCGCAGCCATGCAGCTTGCTCGCCCGCCTGCAGCGCATACGGGATTGCGACCCGGATCGGCGCCTTCGGATTGCTCCAAGCCAGAGTCTTCCCGTCCAACTGCACCGCCACTTGCACGATCGGCCTGTTGCCGATTCTGCCAGCCGCTTCGTTGCCGCGATAATCGCCCGCACGATCGCTTACCGTGACGAGCAGCTTCCCTGCATTCCCCGTATTGGCGCCCGCCAGCATGTCGCCGTTCAGAACAAGCTGGCCGTACGGAGTGTCGATATGCAGCAGCAGATGGGATTGACCCGTCAGATTAGCCGCCGGAAGCTCCAGCGCATAGCTGTCGGCCCCGTTCGCCGGTTTCAATTCAATATGGACATGCTTGTCGCCATTACTGTCGGCCGCTGCCTTACGAATGGCGGCATTCAGATCCGACGCTCCGACCGAGGCCGAAGCCTGTTTGCCGTTCAGCGTCGGGACGAGCACGGCTTTGACCGAACCGTCCGCTTGCGAGGTATACGGGCCCGGCGTCGAGCCGCCGCCACCGCCCCCTCCGCCGCTTCCGTTACCGCCTCCATTGGACGGAGGCTTGCGGTATTCGAAAGCGACCGCTTCGGGAGTCGTCATGTCGTCCGTCTCCAGCTCGATCGTATAACTTCCTTGCGCTTCGCCGGTCAGCGTGAAGGCGAACCCGAAGCTGCCGTCATCCACGGCGGTCGTCTGACCGGTATATTGAATGTTGCCGCTCGGATCGAGCACTTTGACGTACACCTGCTCCAGCTTGCCGTTCATGACCAGACCGTCGATCGTGACGTTTTTGGTCGGGACGTCCACGGCGGCCCGTATGCCGTCCAGCGTCTTCATCTCTTGCTGCAGGGCAAGATCGTACACGCCGAATTCGTAGAAAGAGTAGCCGTAGAACGTTGCCCGGTTCAGTCCGTCGAATTTGATGTATCTTGCCGTCGTAGCCGGGAATACCAGCGTGTTCTTGCCGTCCGACGCTTTAACCACGCCGTTGGTGCCGACGTTCAAAGGGCGCCAATTCTGCTTGTCGTCCGAGACGGTCAGCAAGTATTGGTCCGCGCGAGCGTATTCCCAATCGATGCGAATCGTATCGAAGGTTTGCGGGCTGCCCAGATCGACCTGGAACCAGGCCGTCTCGCGCACTTCGCTCGCCCATCGCGTGGCCGGCGCGCCGTCCAGCGCCTTCTCGGGCTCCAACCCCGCCGCTTCCGTCGTGGACGCCTCTGCTTGTTTGTCCTGCGCGACGCTTCCAATCTCGTAATACACGCCTTCCTTCAGCGCCGTATAAGCGCTCTCCGCTACGTAGCCGCGATCTTTGGCTTCATCCAGCTTGGGATTGAAGGCCTTCAGATAGCGCTTGGCCTGCTCGGGATCGCTGGCTTGCGTACGCTTCATCATGATCAAGGCGTTGCGCATAGCGCGGTTCGTCTCGGCATGGCTCAACTGATTGTTTTCCGCATACTTATCCACGAGCGCCAGAAGGCCGTCCGCGCCCAAGCGAGCCTCTATGACGAACTTAACCGTCTTCGATTTGGCGGCGGCCACCGTCAACTCCAGTACATGCTTGCCCGGCTTGCCCGTCAAATCCACTACGGTTCCTTGCGTGTAAGGCTTACCGTCATACTTGGCCGTTACTTTGATAATCCCGCTGCCGTCATCTCCCGGAACGGTCCAAGTGAAAGCGGCCTGGGTCGTGCCCGGCACAATCGTATGCTCCGAGATCGGCTGCCCGTTCATGAGCGCCACAACATCCGGCGGAACGGCATCCTGCTTCTGGTAAGTGCCTTTCGCGAATTGATACAGCCAATCGTAGAGCACGCGAGTAGCGGGGTCTGCGCTGTTAGCCGCATTGTAAACGGCGTTGTTGCCTTGATAGTATGCTTTATACCCTTGATGCATCAGCCCTGTATCCACGCCGCTGTTCAAATACTCGATGAACCGCTCGCGGAAGACGGCGTCGTTGATCATCCGGTCGTCGAACTCCAGTTCCAGCGACATGCCGTACCGTTTCGCCATATCCGCGGTATCGTCCAGACGCGAAGGGTCCAACTGCTCGAAGAAGTAATTCGGCTGCAGCGATATCGCATCAATGCCGACATCCTTCCACATGAATGCCTTGTAAGCCAGAAAATGAGGAATCCAGAACATCTTCAAGCCGGCGGCATGCACGATGTCGCTCGTCCTCTTGACCATCTCCGGGCCGGTCGCATGCGTGCTGATCTGCTCCTCCAGCCAATACATGCCGACGAGCTCCAGGTTCGAGTAGTTGGCCGCCGCCCATTTGGCTTGCACTTCATCGACCCACCACCGAATCGCTTTCTCCCGATTGTCCAGCGATGCGGCGCTGCCTACCGTGCCGACATTGAAATCCAGATTTTCGCCGTTAAGGCTGCCGAAGTCGGACTGATACTCGCCTGGTTCGGGAATCATCAGAACGACCTTCGTCTTGCGGTCGGGCTGCCCGAGCTTGGCGCCTGCCTCGATCGTCGCTTCGTTCAACGCGCTCATATCGCCGCCAATGGCGAACGTTTTATTCAAATACCAATCCCATTCCTCTTTTCTGGCTTTGCCGGCCGCGTCCGTCGCTCCGAAGCCTCTGCCGTTCTCCGACGTCAAGCCCAGATACAGCACGCCGTCGAACAGCCAGTCGACCGGTTCGCCCTGCTGGTTCACGTAGCTGATATTCGGGATAACCCGTTCCTTCGTCCAAGTTCCCGTGCCATCCGAGTAATGCCCGTTATACAGCAAGCCCAGGTTCTGAATGCCGCCGGTTGCCATCCCCGGTTGCTGCAGAGCATAAGGGACAGGCTGCACCGGCTGAGCTCCTGCGAGAAGGCCGTCCGCACCGGTAATCGTCACCTCGTCGATCATGCTCCATGCCCTGGAATGCATGGAGAAGACAACCTTCACATACCGCGCGTACACGAGCCCCTCGGCGTAATCGCCGCGTTTCACGACTCCGGTCTCCTCGCTGCCATCCCATGAATAAGTCTCGATAGCGGTCTGGTCTCCCCACAACAGTTGAGTGGCATTATGGGACAATACGCCCCAGTTCACTTGATCGTCGGACGCGTAAAAAGAAACGGTGAGCGGTACGAGCGTCTCGTTGTTCGGCCAATCGTGCAGGAAGCGCGCGCTGACCTCCTTGATCGTCTTCGGCTCGCCCAGATCGAACACGACCGAACGGGATTTCTGGTTGCGGTGGCCCACCCAATTGCCGCTGGCACGGGATGGATCGGCGGCATTGCCGTCCGTCAGCTTCGTCCCGTCATCCGGGAAAGCGTCTTCCGGCTGTTCCGACCAGGTATACGTTTTCCCTTGGGCCAAATTGTAGAAACCTGCGCTTCCTCCGCCCGGATCCTCGGCATATACGGACGACAGCAACGATAGCAGCATGACCGGGACAAGCAGCAAAGCGGTCAAACCTCTTCTTGTTCTCATCGTAAGCTCAACTCTCTTTCCAGGTAAAATAAGTTCTATTCCTGCGCCTTCAGCTTCGCAAGCGCATCGAGCATGTTCAGAATGACGACCGCAGCCTCGGCCCGCGTCGCCGAAACGGCCGGCGCAAACCGGTTGTCTCCGCGTCCGCTCATCACTCCCGCCTGCTGGGCCGCAGCCACATTTGGCTTCGCCCAAGCCGGAATTTGATCCGCGTCCGCGTAAGAGAGTTCAGACCCTTCCGCAGGCTTCAAGCCCAAGCCGCGAACGATCATCGTTGCCAGCTCCGCGCGGCTGATCGAAGCCTTCGGACGGAAGGTCCGATCCGCATAACCGCTGATCAGGCCGGATTCCAGGGCTTGCGCGATATACGGCTTCGCCCAGGCTTGAATCGAGCCTGCGTCGGCGAAGTCCAGCGAGCCGTTCGCTCCTTGCAGCTTCAACGCTTTGACCAGCATGGCGACGAATTCGTCTCTGCTGACCGTCTTATTGGGCTTGAACGACCCGTCGGTATAACCCGCCACGAATCCAAGCTCGACGGCCCGCTTGATCGATGCTTCGGCCCAGTGGCTGGCGATATCGTTCAACCGAATCGTCGACGATCCGCCGCCGTCCGATCCGCTGCCATTCCCCGCGCCGCCATTCTCAACGCCGTTGCCGGATCCACTCCCGCCGCCATTGCCCTGATCTCCGCCGCTTTGTCCGCCGTCCGGGCCTGGAGTGACGGGACTCGGAGACCATCCGCCTCCGCCTGAGCCGGGCAGCGCTTTGATCATCACCTTAAACGTTTTGTCCGCCGAAGCGGCTCCCTTGCTGATCGTCGCGGTCAGCACGACCTCGATGTCGCTTGAACCGCCGGACGGACGCTTCAGCAGCTGGCCGTTGGCATTCAAGTAGTCGGGCTTCGAGCTGCTCCAGACGATACGCGTACCCTGCTGCCCTTTTTGCGGGAGATAGATATTGGAAGCAAGGCTGCCGTTCACATTAAGCTCGATCAAGTCCATTACATCTTCGATCGTCAGACGATCGCGCGCAACGCTCAGCCCGGCATACGCCTGCTCGGCTTCAGGACGGGACAGCTGCGAATTTTGAATCGCCGCAATCGCATGGCTCATCGCCTGCTGAAGCTGCGCCCAGCCCTCCGGGGAATAGTTGGCTTCCACAAGCTGATCGGCTTCGATAGCCGTCAGCAGGTCGATAATCGGCCGAATGTTGCCGAGCTTGTACTGCTCGCCGTACACTTCGAATTCCTCGAAGGAATAGCCGAACATCGTCGCTCTCGTCACGCCTGCGAACTTCACGTATCTGGCCGGCGTGCTCGGGAAAGTCGTGACGACCCGCCCCTGCTTGCCGTTAATCTCGCCGTTGTTGTCCTTCATGACATTCGTCCAGTTCACCTTGTCCTCGGACACGTAAATGCGGTATTTCGAACCGTAAGCCGTCTGCCACAGAATGGACACCGTATCGATGTTCTTCACTTCGCCCAGATCCACCATGAACCACGTGTCGTCCACCCAATCGCTGGACCATCGGGTATCGCCCCTGCCGTCCACCGCCTTGTCCGCTGTGTAAGAAGAGGATTCCGGCTGCGACGATTCCGCTTGCTTGAGCAACGCCAGGTTTCCATGCAAGTCCATGTAGGCGTTCCATATGACGAGTTCGTCAATCAGGCCTTTGAAGGCGTTCGTGGCGCTGCCGATTTTCGCGACCGGCAGCACGAACGTTTCCAGCTTGGAGCCGTCTTTCAACGTAGCCGTATACTCGCTGCCGTTAATGAAGATCGAGGTTCCGGTGTCGTCGCCGGTCATGATTACTTGCGTCCAGCGGTCGATCGGCAGTCTGAAATTGAATTCGCTAACGTAGTTTTCCTTCTCGATGGCGATTTTGCCGCTGCCCCCGATGTTGTATTTCAACTGTCCGTCCAGGGATTCCAGCAGCACGGTCCCCTGCGGACTGTCGGCGTCCGGCTTGATCCACATGGACAGCGTCCATCCGAACCCGAGCGTACGCAGCGGGGTTTCCACATAGCTGGCGCCGCCGTTCAGCCTCACCGCCTGTCCGAACATCCCCTTATCCGCGCTTGCATTTACCGCATGGCCGTCAAAGCCGTTGCCCGAACGGTCCGCGAAGCCTTCGTCGAACGTGTAATCCACCACGATATGGCGCTCGTTTTCCACTTGCAGCTTGTGCGAGAGATGCACATTGGGCGGGTCCGCGTAACGAGCGGCGTCCGCCTGGAAGCTCGCAAAGTTCCGATCGATGCGATTGCCTCTCCACAGCTTCTCCGCCAAAGCTTGCATGGAAGGCAGTACTCGTTGATGCGAATCCGCCATCGAGACGCCCTTCTCCACGGATACATCGTTCCAGAGCGCGAACATGCCGCCTTTGACCTGCGGATGCGCATAGGGAAGCTTCGTCTCCAACCAATCGTTAGGCTCCCATTCGTTGTAGATGAAATCGTAATTCAAGTAGCTGCGGTACAGCTGCGGAACGATATAGAGCAAATTCGTGTTGGTGTTGATAATGTCGTAGCCGAGTTCGACCGCCTGCCTGGCGCTCCCGTACGGCTCGTACCAGATGTCCATCGTCGCATTGCTGCTGACCGGCGTCGTGCCGTCGTAGGCGGACAGACTGCCCCACAGACGGGCGCGTTTGCCTTTGCCGTTAACATGGTGGAGAAGCGTATCCGTGTACCTGCGGAAGGCTTCCTTGTCGCTGCCGAAATATTCATCCGTGCCGATATGCACGTCCGGGCCGACGAAGGTCGGATTGCCGCCGTCCAAATACTCGTCGAAGAGCGCCTTGACGAAGTCGATCGTCTCGGGACGCGCAATATCCAGCTGATTACGGCTGCCCAGCCGCGGATCGTAGGCGATGAACGCGCCGGAATGGCCCGGCGTATCGATCTCCGGCACGACGTTTACGCCGTATTCCATGCCGAGCAGCTGCAGCTCTCTGAATTGCTGCTTCTTATAGAAACCGTCCGTGCTCGTAATTCCCGGGAAATGCTCGCTCTCCAAGCGGAACTTTCCGACATCGCCGATATCGTCGTTTAGGTGAAGCTGGAATCGGTTCATCTTGTAGTAGGACATCAGCTTGACATAGTCCTGCAAAAACTCGATCGTATAAAACTTGCGAGCCACATCCAGCATGAAGCCCCGATCGGGGTATTTCGGATAATCGCGCGATTGTCCCTTGGGCATTGCCTTATGATCGGGAGCATGGACAAGCAGCTGCAATACTGTCCTCGTGCCGAACATGACTCCCGTTTGATCCCAGGAGGCAATGGAAGCATACTCCCCGATATTCAGCTCATAGCCCTCCGCGCCTAATCCCGCTTGCGCGGCATCCAGCGCCAGATAGATGTCCCCCGATTGAGGAGCGCCGGTCGTCACCTCCAGCGACTGCTTGGTTAAATCCAGCAGGTCCTGCTGCAAAATGTCGGCCGTCCGCCGCAGAGCCGCTTCATCCTCCGCGCGAATGACGATTCTTGAATGGTCCGTTAAGCGGAATTCGCCGGTTGCGCCCAACCACTCGCGCAGAGAAGGAATTACGCGCGGCTCCGGATTTCGGTCGCTTGTCTGCTTAAAGAGACCGGGTACAGTGACCAGCACATTATCCGTAAGGAAATAAGTCGGATCGCTGTCGCTCCGGATTTGCAGCAGCAGCTGAACCTGCGTATCGACCAGCGGCGCATGGATATTGCCCTGCGCATCGATCACCGGCAAGCTGTCCGTGTTCACCAACGTGAGCGTGTAGTCGGCCGGTACGGGAGGCAGACTCAGTTGGGTATCTCCTTCGTTAACGACGATGCCGCTTTTGACCGCCTCCATCATCGGCGGCAGCAGCGCCCTGCCTTTGTACACTTCGAACTCCCAGAAGGAGTACCCGTAATAAATGCCTTCAACCGGACGGCGCGTTACTCCCTGGAACTTGACGTATCGCGCCATTGTCGGCTCAAACTCGATCGTATCTTCGACCGGTCCGGGGGCGACGAGCACGCGGTTGTCCGCGAATACGTTCCGCCAGGACAATGCATCGTCGGAGACGAGAATTTGATACTGCTCCGCCGGAGTCTGCCAGTGGATGACCACTCTTCCGATCTCTCTTGACTCGCCCAAATCCACGTAGAACCACTGATCGTCCGTTCTCTCCGAAGACCAGCGGCTTGGCCCTTCGGCGCCGCCGTCCACCGCTTTCTCGGGTCCGAAAAAATCCACCTCGTTCGACGAGGAATAAGCGGTCATCCCTAAAGCCAGATTCCCTGCCGAGGCGCCGGACTTCTCCGGCGGCAGAGCAATCATTATGAAAGCGGTAACAAGAAGTGTGAAAAAAATAATTCTCTGGCGAACACACATTAAGATACCTCCTTGTAATAGTCGTACAGAATTCACAAGCGGCACTGCTTTCCCTCCCTATGCTCATTTGACAGCGGCAACTTCATTATAAGTAGGGGGCTTTCGCGCTTCGATATACTTGTGTTTACATTCCATATACAAATGCGGACTTCTTCGGACTCAAGCAAAAACACCTTCGTCGTCCTTGGGACGATGAAGGCGTTTTGTCGGAGACGATTCAGATTTGGTATCCTGCGTGAACATTAATGAAAATTTCAACGAGGTCACCCTGCTATATCCTGTAATCGGAGGTTTATGGAAATGAGTGGTGGGTGAAAGATGTGGATGGTAGATGTGGATGTTAAGCTCGCCGCCGTAATTTCGTGTTCGGGGTGTCTGACCGGAACCTTCTTCAGCGACTGGTTGAAAGGCGGTCCCCGATCAGACACCAACAAGCAAGCTAACTAAACCGTGTTTCCAAACGAAGCATCCGGTATTCCAGAGCTCCAATAATCATGGGACCGAACTAAGGACTCTTCAAGTAATCTAATAAAATCGAAGTAAACTCGGAAGGACGCTCCAAATGCGGGTAATGCCCCGAATTCTTCATTACGATTTTGTCGGCGTCTTTCACCCCTTCATGTATCCTATTGCCTACTTTTTTGTTAAAGGGATGGTCATTCTCCGATTCAATAATGAGCAGCGGCTTTCGGATTTCTCCAAGTCTGTGAATGGCGTAGGGTTGCAACGGACGCTGCAGGGATGGCTTGCTGCTGTAGAATACGGCGTTTGACTCATAGAGCTCCTTAAAACGACGCTTGCGCTCTTCCTCCCGGGGAACGATATACTTCCAAAAGTTCTTACGGAGGAAAACATCGGCTGCTTTCTCAATCCCGATTCGATTCACACGCAAGTAGTCCATAATTCCTTCCCCTTTCATGCGGAAAGGGTAGCTTATTCCGTTGATCGACGGCCCGACGAGAACCAGCTTGTTCACATATTCGGGGTATTTCAAGGTGAAATCCAGGGCAGCGCTTCCCCCGAATGAAGAGGCGACGATATGAGTGTTCTCAACCCTGTAATAGTCAAGAATGTTTTTTATATCCTCATAATAAGAGAAAGGAACGGAAGATCCCGTGCTTTGCCCATAACCCCTTTGATCGTAACGTATCGCTCGGAAAGAGTCCGAAATCTCATCCGCCTGTTCGTCCCATACCGACATATTGGAGTATCCCCCGTGCACCAGGAGCACGTTGTCGCCTTGTCCCTGAACGGAAGTTCGGAGCTTGGCCCCGTTCACCTCGCAGAAGCTAACCTTCATCTCAACCCTCTCCCTTTTTCCCCATAACCTGCATCGATTCTTCGCACCAGCGCAATCGCGCTTCCATGGAGTGGATTCCGTACCTCAAAGTCATCATCCACATCGGATATACGCGATTCCGGTATTGCTTGAGCGCTTGCGCTTCCTGCTCCTTAAGAACGGCGACGTTATTCTTCAGATCATCCCGTTCTTTCTCCAACAAAGTTAAAATAGCCTTGGTATCCTGCGGACCCGCGATAAAAATTTTCAAAAGCAGCTCGTCCCGGTAGTTGATCGGGTTAACCGGTCTGGATAGCCATTCCTCCAACGCTCTTTGCCCTTCCGGCGTGATCCGATACAGCTTCTTTCTCCGCGGTTCGCGGGAATCGATCTGCTCCGCATACCCCTCCTTCACGATTTGCTTCAGCATGGGGTAAATCTGGCCATAGCTTTCACTCCAGAAAAAGCGAAGCGACGCATTGAATTGCTTCCTGATGTCGTATCCCGAGCTTGGACCGTGGGCAATGATGCCCAAAATCGCGTACAAGGTGTTATTATTTCTAGCCATTACGCTCACCCCATATATCTAGAAGATATATTAAAAGTATATGGAAATAGAGAGACTTTTGTCAATGACGCAGAATCAAAAAACGACTCCAAATCCGGTGATCGGATAAGGAGTCGTCTGTCTTGTCGTATAGAAATTAGTTCTCGAAGTTGAACAGAGGCGTGCTCAGGTAACGTTCGCCGTTGGACGGAACGACCGCTACGACGCGTTTGCCTTCGCCGAGTTCTTTCGCCACTTTAAGCGCGGCGAAGATAGCGGCGCCGGAAGAGATGCCGACCAGAAGACCTTCCTTCTTGGCGACGGTGCGAGCCGTCTCGAACGCTTCTTCGTTCTCGATCGTAATAACGCCGTCGTAAACTTCGCGGTTCAGGATCTCAGGGATAAAGTTCGCTCCGATCCCTTGGATCTTGTGAGGGCCAGGGCCGCCGCCGGACAAGAGCGGGGATGCCGCAGGCTCTACCGCGTAGATTTTGATATTCGGGAAGTTCTGCTTCAGCACTTCGCCCGCGCCGGAGATCGTGCCGCCCGTGCCGATGCCGGCTACGAACGCGTCGATCTTGCCGTCGTAGGAGTTGATCGCTTCAACGATTTCCGGACCCGTCGTCTCGCGGTGAATTTTCACGTTAGCTTGGTTCTTGAATTGTTGAGGAATGAAGTAGTCTGGGTTCTCCCTGGCGATCTCTTCCGCCTTCTTGACAGCGCCGTTCATGCCTTCCGATCCCGGAGTCAGCACCAGCTCGGCCCCGTAGGCGCGAAGCAGATTGCGGCGCTCCAAGCTCATCGTCTCAGGCATAACGAGAACCGCGCGATATCCTTTCGCAGCAGCGACAAGCGCCAGACCGATACCGGTGTTGCCGCTCGTCGGCTCGACGATCGTGTTGACGCCCGGCTTGATCAGGCCTTGCTTCTCCGCTTCTTCGATCATGCTGATCGCGATGCGGTCCTTAACGCTGGAGCCCGGGTTTTGATACTCGAGTTTCACGTAGATTTCCGCGCTGCCTTCCGGTACGACACGGTTCAAGCGTACAAGCGGCGTATCGCCGATAAGCTGGGTCACGTTCTGAACAATCTTGGCCATTAGAGTTGTTCCCTCCTACAATATAGCGGCTATGCGCCTTGTTCGTTATTCCGACTAAAACAGTCGGTTTTCAGTCTGATTTCATCTTATCAAACCACGGAGAGGATTGTCAATAGCTGGTCAACAATGGACGCAAATTCGTTACGGCCTTAACGCTTGATCCACGATGACCGCGCCGTACTTGTCGAGCAGCGCCTGTTCCATATCGCCGACCGGAACGGCCTTGCCCAGCGCGATCAGCTTCTTCGCTTCAAGACGGATGTCTTCCTCCGTGCGGGTCTGCACCTCGCTGACGCCGTCCAGTCGAACGATCGCGTAGCCTTGATCCGTCCGGACCGGACCGGTGATGTCTCCAACCTGCATCCGCGCAGCCTGCTCCAACACCGCTGCAGCTTCGAACGGATCGTTCGACTCGATCCACCCCGCATCCCCGCCCTGATCCGCGGTGAATTCGTCGATGGAATGCGTTCTGGCCAGCTCTGCAAAGTCGTCTCCCTGACCCAGCTTGTCCAGAAGTCCCCTTGCCAATTCGTCCGTCTGCACGACGATTTTGGATAATCGGTATTGTCTGACCGGTTGAAATTCCGCCCAGTGCTCGCCCAGATAACGTTCGATTTCGTCGGAGGACACTTCGACGTTGTACGTGGTCAGCTTCTCCAGCAGGAGCCGGTAGCGCGCGTCTTCCCGGATTTCTTCACGGCTCATCCCGAGCTGCTCTCTCATGGTGCGGTAGAAGTTGTCTTCGTTCTCGTAGCCCTGGCTCATCCATCTTAATTCCTGCTCCAGTTCCTCGCCCGTCACTTCAATGTTCAGCGCTCCGGCTTCTTCCTTTACCGCTTCCGCCAGCATCATGCTTCTGAGCGTCTGGGAACCATAAGAAGCCAACAGTCGATCCATCAACTGTTGGCGGGAAATGAACGTTGTTCCTACCGAGGCCACGACGTCGTCTCCTCCGGATGCCGACTCCGACGGCTCATGATCGTCGGGCGCAAGCGCTTTGTCATCCTTGGTGCAGCCTGATGCGAGCATCAGCGTCGCTAAGAGGGCCAGCAGTACGAGCGGCGGCATGCGCTGTATCGTCTCCCTCATTGGAGATCATCCCTTCTTTAATCCCGGTCGGCGAGGCGGTAGAGAGCTTCCAGCTCTTCGCCGTCGAACAAGTATTTCTCATTGCAGAAATGGCAATGCGTCTCCGCCTGGCCGTCCTCGTCGATCAGATGCCTCAGCTCGCTCTTGCCGATCGTAAGCAGCGCACGCTCGAATCTTTCCCGCGAACAATGGCATTGAAAAACCGGTTCGATCGTCTGGTGGATCGTCAGGTCGTCTCCTACGAGAAAACGAAGCAGCCCTTCCGGGCTTTCTCCCTGATCCATCAAAGCCGTCACATGCGGCATCGCCCCGATCGCCTGCTCCAGACGAACGAGCCTGGCCTCCGGAAGGCCGGGCATCACCTGAACGATGAACCCGCCCGCATGGAGAACGGAATTGTCGGTCTCTACAAGCACGCCGAGCCCTACCGCGGAAGGAGTCTGCTCCGACTCCGCGAAATACATCGTAAAATCTTCGGCAATCTCGCCGGAGATGATCGGCACGCTGCCCCTGTAAGGATCTTTAAGCCCCAAGTCCTTCGTGACATGAAGCTGACCCGTGCGCCCGACGACTCCGGCAACGTCCAGCTTGCCCTGGCTGTTGCTCGGAAGATGGACGTGCGGATGATCGACATATCCTCTTACTTCCCCCGACGCGTTGGCGTCCACGACGATCTGGCCGATCGGGCCGTCGCCCTTCACCTGCACCGTCAGCTTCTCCTGCCCTTTCAGCATAATGCCCATCATCGCGGCAGCCGTCGCCGTACGGCCAAGGGCCGCGGTCGCCGTAGGAAACGTATCCTGTCTGCGCTGCAGCTCCGATACGAGCGCCGTCGTGCGCGCGGCGAACACCCGCAAGCCGCCGTCCCATGCGGTGCCGCGTATGATTTCATCCTTCAAAGCCATAGCCATATCCCGTCAACCTCCCTCGGCGGAACAATCCAATCCGTCCGACAATCTATTGTTACCTATTGCGTTCGTATACTATGCGCAAGCCTTCCAGCGTAAGAAGCGGATCTACTGTCTCGATCGTCTCCGATTCTCCGGCGATCAGCTCGGCCAGTCCCCCGGTCGCGATCACTCTCGGCTGCACGCCGAACTCTTGGCGAATGCGCTTGACGATGCCGTCCACTTGCCCTGCATAGCCGTAAATGATGCCGGACTGCATCGCCGCCACCGTATTGCGCCCAATGACCGTCTTCGGCTTGGACAGCTCGATCCGCGGAAGCTTAGCCGCCCGCTGGTAGAGCGCTTCGGCGGAGATGCCGATGCCCGGCACGATCGCGCCTCCCAGATAAGCGCCGGTGCCGTCGATATAATCGAAGGTCGTTGCCGTACCGAAATCCACGACGACCAGCGGCGTACCGTATTGTTCGATACCCGCGACCGCGTTGACGATCCGGTCCGCACCGACTTCCCGGGGATTCTCGTACCGGATATTAAGCCCCGTCTTGATGCCGGGACCGACGACAAGCGCTTGCTTGCCTACATAAGCTTCGAACAGCCGCTCCAGCGTGTTCATAAGGGGAGGAACGACGCAAGACAGAATAACGCCTTCGATCTGCTCCGCCTTCACTCCCGCGATTTGAAACAGGTTGTGGATCAGCACGCCGTATTCGTCCACCGTAGCGGAGCGATTCGTGCCGAGCCGCCAGTGATGCGTCAGCGTGCGTCCCTTATACAGCCCCAGCACGATATTCGTATTGCCGACATCGACGACGAGTATCATGGCGCACCTCCCGTCTTCTTCTCGTTCAGATCAAGACTGATATCGAGCGCTTGAAAGGAATGCGTCAAGCTGCCGACCGAGATGACGTCGACGCCGCAGCGCGCGATTTCGCCTACTCGCTCCGGCGTAATGCCGCCCGAAGCCTCGATCACGATATGAGGCGCAATGTCCCTGATCGCCTTAACCGTCTCAGCCATGGCCGCCGTGCTCATATTGTCGAGCATGACGATATGGGCGCCCGCCCGGACCGCTTCTTCCGCCTGAGCCAGCGACTCGGCTTCCACCTCGATCATCATCGTGTGGGGAATGCGGCCCTTGGCTCCCTGCACGGCCGCCGTAATTCCGCCGGCCGCCTTAATATGGTTATCCTTGATCATGACCGCATCATAGAGTCCGAAGCGATGATTCGCTCCGCCACCGATCCGCACCGCGTACTTCTCCAGCGTGCGGTGTCCGGGCGTCGTCTTGCGCGTATCGGTCACGCGGACCGGCGTCTCATGCGCTCCTGCCGCGTACTCGCTCGTCTTCGTCGCGATGCCGGACAGCCGCTGAAGCAGGTTGAGAGCCAATCTCTCCCCCGTCAGCACACTGTGCGAGGAGCCTTCGACGACGGCAAGCACCGTCCCTCTTTCTACGCGGTCTCCGTCCGACGCCAGCGCTTCGAACTTCAGAGCCGGATCGACCGTCTCGAATACGAGACGAGCCAGAGGAATGCCCGCCAGTACGCCCGATTGCTTGGCGTGGATGATACCCTTGGATTGATGGCCGGCCGATATCGTCGACATCGTCGTCACGTCGCCCGAACCGATATCCTCCGCCAGCCAGGCGCGAAGCTGCGCCTTCACCGCTTCGACGGCCGGACCTCCGATCGCCCAATCGCTTTCCCGTTCAAACATTGTCGTCGACCCTTTCTATGCGGATGCCTTTTTCCCGATGCAATATCGTATGCACCCGCCAATTCAAATCGTCTCTGCCCGGATAATCCTCGCGATAGTGTCCGCCGCGACTCTCTTCTCGATTCAAAGCTCCCTCGGCGACAAGCAGCGCGCAGGTCAGCAGGTTCGCGTATTCCAGTTCCTCTCTCTTCGTCAGATTCATCTGGAACAGCGGCAGCTGCTTCTTCAGATCCTCGAGCCCTTTCAACAGACCCGTCCGGTCCCTGCGCAGACCCACATAACGAACCATCGTCTTCTGCAGCTTCAGCCTTCTCTCGATCAAGGTTCCGGTCAGCACGGCATGCCGATCCGACGCCGGGCCGTTATCCGCGACTGCAGACTGCTCCGGCAGCTTGTTGATCGCATCCACGATCCGTTGGCCGAAGACAATCGCCTCCGACAGCGAGTTGCTCGCCAACCGGTTGGCCCCGTGCACGCCCGTCGACGAAGCTTCGCCGCAAGCGTACAGTCGGCGGATGCTCGTCTCCCCGTGCAGATCCGTTTTGACCCCGCCCATCATATAATGCGCGGCAGGCGCGACCGGAATCCAATCCGTCGTCATATCGAGCCCGAATTTCAAGCAGTATTCGTGAATGGTCGGGAACCGATGCCGGATCAAGTCCGGAGACTCATGCGTAATATCGATATAGACGTAGGTCGATTTGGTTGCTTCCATCTCGCTGACGATCGCCCTGGCCACGATGTCTCTTGGAGCCAGCTCGAGCTGAGGATGGTAATTTTCCATAAACCGATCTCCGCGAATATTTCTCAGATAAGCGCCTTCGCCTCTTACGGCTTCCGAGATGAGAAATCTCGGAGCGCCCGGGTAGCAGAGGGACGTCGGATGAAACTGGTTGAACTCCATGTCCCGAATCTCCGCACCCGCGCGATAAGCCATAGCGACGCCGTCGCCGGTCGCCACCTCGGGATTGGTCGTGTAGCGGTAGAGCTGGCCCGTTCCGCCCGTGCACAGAATGGTCGCTTTGCCGAACACCGCGACCCGCGAGCCGTCCGGTTTCTGTACGAGAGCGCCGCGGCATTCGCCGTCTTCCGTGAGCAGGTCCAGCACGAAATGATCGTCCCACAGCTCGATGCCGGGACTGACTTTCACCTTCTCTGCCAACGCTCGAACGATCTCGTAGCCGGTCGCGTCCCCGTTCGCGTGCAGAATTCGCCGCTGGCTGTGCGCTCCTTCCTTGGTCAAGGCGTAATGCCCGTCTTCCTCGTCGAACATCGTCCCGTAGCGAATCAGCTCCTGAACGCCCTGAGGACCTTCGTGGACGAGAACGTCCACCGCCGCGGACTCGCAGAGACCGGCTCCGGCGATCAACGTATCCTGCGCGAGAAATTCGGGAGAATCGTCGTCCGACATGACGGCGGCGATGCCTCCCTGGGCGTACCGCGTGTTGCTGTCGAACAGCGACTTCTTCGTGATCATGAGAACCCGCTGCGTCTCACTCGATTTAAGCGCCGTAAAAAGGCCGGCGATGCCGGCCCCGATCACGATGACGTCCGTCTCTACGCGAGGAAGCTTGTCCAGATCAAAATCGACAACGTATCGTGGAATCATAATGGTATTCGTCTCCCACTCCGACAATAGAGTAGCGCAGGCGGCCGGTCGATTACTTGACCAGCAGCATGCGCTCCAGCGATAAACGGGCTTTGTCCGCAACGTCCTGCGGCACGTAGATTTCCGGTTGCATCGTCTCCAACGCTTTGACGACCTTCTTGAGGTTGTTCACCTTCATATTCGGGCACACCAGGAACTTCGAGGCGAAGTGGAACTTCTTGTTCGGGCTGTCGAGCCGAAGCTGGTATCCCGTGCCGTCTTCCGTTCCGACGATGAATTCGTCATGGCTCGATTCGCGGCAATATTTCAGAATGCCGGTCGTGCTGCCTACGAAATCGGCCATCTCCACCACTTCCGGGCGGCATTCGGGGTGTACGACGAATTGAGCGTTCGGATATTTCGCGCGCATCTCCACGACGTCCTTAATCGTGAGCATGTCATGAGTGTTGCAGTAGCCTTCCCAGATGATCATCTTCTTGTCGGTATGCTGGGAGACGTAGTGACCGAGGTTCTTATCCGGACACCAGATCACTTCCTCCGCATCGACCGAATTGACGACCTTCACGGCATTGGCCGACGTGCAGCAGATGTCGGTCTCGGCCTTCACGTCCGCGGACGAGTTGATGTACGTGACCACCTTCGCGTTCGGATGCTTCGCCTTGAGCTCCCGCAAGCCGATCGGATTGACCATGTCGGCCATCGGGCAGCCCGCGCGTTCGTCGGGGACGAGCACGGTCTTGTGTGGAGCGAGGATTTTGGCGCTCTCGCCCATGAAATGAACCCCGCAAAAGACGATAACGTCGGCATCCGTAGACGCGGCTTTCTGAGCGAGGAGGAACGAGTCCCCCCGGAAGTCCGCGACCTCTTGTATTTCATCTCGCTGATAATAATGGGCGAGGATAATGGCGTTGCGTTCCTTCTTGAGCTGCATCAGCCGTTCGCGCAGTTCGCGGTTCTGCTCGGCTTTACGCTCCAAGGCCAGGGCCTCCATGCGAAATCTCCTCCCTTGACTACCGTTGTTTGTGAATCAATGCACAAACATGGCGGGAATGCTGTCTTTATTGTGGACGAAAAGCACTTCGTTCATTAACACTTAATTTACACTTGCGGGATAGGACTGTCAATTGATCTGTAACGGATTTTTCACAAAAAAACGGGATGCTCCCGCGCGCTGCTGCAGCGCGGTGCATCCCGTCTTCTTATCCGATTATTTCGGTTCTTCGGAGTCGCCGTCTCCCTTGCGCAAATCCAAGCCCGACGGGTACGGGTCTCCGTCCTCGCGGGTTTGAATCCGAACCTTGACGTTGCCCAGCGTATCCACAACCGGCTCCGCATGGGATTCCTCCGAGCTCGATCCGCCTTCCCCGCTGTCGACTACGATGGCGCCCTTCTCCATCAGAGACTTGATCTGATCCAGATCGAGCGTCTCTTCCTCGAGCAGCGTCTTCGCGATCAGATGCATCTCTGCGCTCTTCTCGGTAAGAAGCTTCTTGGCCCGGTCGTAGCAGTCGCGAGTGATGCTCTGCATCTCCTGGTCGATCTCGTACGCGATCTTATCGGAATAGTTCTGCTCGTGTCCGATGTCGCGGCCAAGGAATACCTGTCCTTGCGAGTTGCCGAACTGCATCGTGCCGAGCTTCTCGCTCATTCCGTATTCCATGATCATCGCGCGAACGATGCTCGTCGCTTGCTTGAAGTCGCTGTAAGCGCCGGTGCCGATCTCTCCGATGAAGATTTCCTCGGCCGCGCGTCCCGCGAGCAAGCCCGTGACCTTGTCGAGCAGCTCCTGCTTGGTGACGAGCATCCGATCTTCCTTAGGAAGCATGATGACGTATCCGCCCGCTTTGCCCCGTGGAATAATCGTAACCTTGTGCACCGTGTCGGCATGCTCCAGGAAGTAGCCCGCGATCGTGTGACCCGCTTCGTGATAAGCGACGATGCGCTTCTCGCGGTCGCTGATGATGCGGCTCTTCTTCTCGGTACCGACGATAACGCGGTCGATCGCTTCGTCGACCTCGATCATGGCGATGTCCTTCTTGTTGCGGCGAGCGGCCAGCAGCGCCGCTTCGTTCAGCAGGTTCTCCAGATCGGCGCCGGTAAAACCGGTCGTCCGCTTGGCGATCGTGCCGAGCTTGACGTCTTTGTTCAGAGGCTTGTTGCGGGCATGAACTTTCAGCACCGCTTCGCGGCCTTTCACATCCGGACGGTCTACCGTAATCTGACGGTCGAAACGTCCCGGACGGAGCAAAGCAGGGTCAAGAATGTCCGGACGGTTGGTCGCCGCAACGATGATGATGCCTTCGTTGGCGCCGAAGCCGTCCATCTCGACGAGCAATTGGTTCAGCGTCTGCTCGCGCTCGTCGTGTCCGCCGCCGAGGCCTGCGCCCCGTTGACGACCGACGGCGTCGATCTCGTCGATGAAGATGATACAAGGCGAGTTTTTCTTCGCGTTCTCGAACAAGTCCCGTACGCGGGATGCGCCGACGCCGACGAACATCTCCACGAAGTCCGAACCGGAGATCGTGAAGAACGGCACGCCGGCTTCCCCGGCAACCGCGCGGGCCAGCAACGTTTTACCGGTACCCGGAGGCCCTACGAGAAGCACGCCTTTCGGAATGCGCGCGCCGACCGCGGCGAACTTGCGGGGATCCTTCAGGAATTCGACGACCTCGACGAGCTCCTGCTTCTCCTCGTCCGCTCCGGCGACGTCCTCGAACGTGACCCGCTTTTTCTCTTCATTATAAAGACGGGCGCGGCTCTTGCCGAAGTTCATCACCTTGCCGCCGCCGCCCTGCGCCTGATTGATCAGGAAGAAGAACAGAACGAACATGATGATGAACGGAATGATGGAAGTTAGGAAAGTCAGCCAGAAGCTTTGTCCCGGCATTTTCTTGGATAACACTTCGAAGTTCTTCTCGATCCCGAGGTTCGTGAACAGCTCCGGCACGTAATCGGCCAGAGGCGCTCGTCCTGTGAAGACTTCGCCCTTCTCTTGTCCCGGTTTCGGTTTGAATTCGCCGGCGATGAGGTAGGTTCCGTTCTGAACCTGCAAAGTCATCGTCTGCACGTTGCCTTGCTGCGCTGCCGCGACGAGCTCGTTGTAGCTCAGTTCCTTAGTCGTGTCTTGCTTTCCGATAAAAAATTGAACGATCCCGACAGTCACCAAAAAGATAAGTAAGTAAAAGCCTGTGTTCCGGATGAACCGATTCATCCCCGACCTCCTCTCGACACGCTCACATCATTTTACCATAGCCTGTCTCGCCAATCCAAGTAAGGCGGCGCGCCGGCTATGGGTCAGCTCGAATAAACTTCCGGCTTCAGCACTCCGACGTAGGGCAGGTTGCGGTATTTCTCCGCGTAATCGAGCCCGTAACCGACGACGAAGGCATCCGGTATGGTAAAGCCGGTGTAGTCCGCGTTCAAGTCGACCGTCCGCCGTCCCGGTTTGTCGAACAGGGCGACGACGTTGACGGACAGCGCGTTCCGGCGTTCCAGCACGTCGATCAAGTAGCTCAGCGTCAATCCGCTGTCGATAATGTCTTCGACGATGAGCACGTCGCGACCTTCCACGGAAGCGTCCAAATCTTTAATAATCTTCACTTCCCCGGACGAACGCGTGGAGTTGCCGTAGCTCGACACCGCCATAAAATCCAGTTCGATCGGGATCGCGATGCTCTTGGACAAGTCCGCCATAAAAATAAAAGCGCCTTTCAACACGCAGATAACGAGCGGATTGCGTCCTTCGTAATCGCGGCTGATCGCCGCGCCAAGCTCCTGTACCTTCTGCTGAATCGTTTCTTGCGAGTAGAGAACTTCTTGAATGTCGTTTTGCAAAGAAGGTGCCTCCCAGTGAGATTTATTACACGGTATGATTGCTTTACTCCGATCATGCCCTAGTTTTCCGCTTCGTACGTCGCCCGAAGCGTCGTTCGGGTGTGCTCGCGGACAAGGGCGTGACCCGATCTCCGCAATCCGGGAATCCAGAGGATGCGGCCGTCGCCGTCCGCCAGCAGCGGCAGCTTGTCGCGCCGCGATCGCGGCACTTTGGCATCGACGAACATATCTTGCACTTTTTTGGTGCCGTTTAGTCCGTATGGCCGCATGGTATCGCCCGCCAGCCGACTGCGCACGAGGAGCGGATAGCGAAGCTCCTCCGCGTCGAAGCAGGCTTCGTCGCGATTGCCGGGCCGGCCTTGCACGGCTCCTTCGAGCCGTTCCAAGCGAATGCGGCCTCCCGCTTCCGGGATGGCGATCTCGGTCGCAAGCTCGTCGGCGCGATACGCGAAGCGCATCGTCTCCGGCTGCTCCGGTCCGATATAAGTCTCTTCGTATTCCCTTCTCAGCACCCAACCGTCCCCGATGTCCACCCGGACCGTTGCCGGGCGTTCTTGCGACAGCGCCTCCGAGATTTCCTCCACAAGGCGGAAATCCAGCATTTGGCGCGGGTTCGCGGAACAGTTTAATATTAATTTAATCAATCTGCGTTGTAAAGCGACGTGGAGGCCGCGGAACCGTCGTCGCTCCAACCGGAAGCCGTCTCCGGACGGGGTTACCGCCTCGCGGAAGACGCGAACGGCCTGCTCTTCCATATAATCGTCGTCCGCCGCCGCCAGATCGGCCAGCCGGACCAGCGAATCCTTCAGCCGCGGATTGTACCGCTCCAGCGCCGGCAGGACGTCGAGCCGGACAAGGTTGCGAAAATAATGCCGGTCGGCATTGCTGCTGTCAACCGCGTAAGGCACCCCGTTTCGCTTACAATACTCCAGAAGCTCACATTTGGTTATACGCAGCAGAGGGCGAATCAGTTCCAACCGATCTTCCCGCCTGCGGTAAGGAATTCCCGCCAAGCCGCCAATTCCCGTCCCGCGCAGCACTCTCATCAGCACCGTCTCGGCCTGATCGTCGGCATGATGGGCGGTCAGCAGGTAAGGACTGCCGTGCTTGTCCGCCACCTCATCGAGGAATGCGTAACGCTTCTCCCTTGACGCGCTCTGCGCGTTCTGTCCCGTTTCTTCTATGTAATCCGGCATGCCGAGCGACGCAGTCTCGAAAGCCATGCCCCATTGTTCCGCTACCTTGCGCACCAACTCGGCTTCGGCGTCGGATTCGGCGCCGCGGAATTGGTGGTTCGCGTGAGCGACCACGACGCGCATCGGCTCCGACTCCGCCATCTCCTTCAGCAGGCGCAGCAACGCCATCGAATCCGGTCCTCCGGATACCGCGGCAACGACCGTGCCTCCCGCGCGCCACCAGCCTTCTTCCTTCGCCTGCGCTTTGACGTCCTCCGTCCAGTGTTCATGCCGTCGCATCTTCGCAGCTCCTTTATTCGTCCAACGGGTTGACGCGCCCTGTTCGATGGCATCCGATATCCGTCCATCTCAATGGCTGCGCCATCGCCGGCCCCGCTCGGTCCTAGTCCAGCAGCCAGACTGCCGCCAGCGTCGTGCTGAGCACGATCGCGGCTCCGAGCAATCCGGCCATCCAGCCCGGCACTCGGTCGTCGGCCGGCTTCGGCCGCTGCGAGATCCGCACGGCCTCGCGCCATTCCTTGGTCGATTCCCGAGTGCTGGCGAACTGGCCCGTGAGCGCCTTCTCGATCCAGCCTTCCACCGGCTGGAGCTTGGGATTGCTTCTTACCAGCTTCATCAGCTCGCGGGGATGCCGGTTTTGCGGAATCAGCGTTCGGGTGAGCTGGACGAGCCTTTTCCCGTCCAGGGCGTGCAGCCAGAGCAGACCGACCGCGAACAGATCGTAAGCCGGGTCCGCAACGCGGCTCCCGGCGGACCAGTATCCCCGATCGTAGATTTCCGTGAACTGCCGCACGCTGCGCCCGATCGCCGAAGCGCCGCCGTAGTCGACCAGTTCCACTCTTCCGTATTCTCCGACCAGTATATTATCGCTTTTAATATCCCCGAACACCCAGCCCGCCTCGTGCAGATGGGAGAGCCTCTCCAGCAGACGGTAGCCGATGACGCCCATCCAGTGGGAACCGTGTTCCTTCAAGTAGGCTTTCAACGGCACTCCGGGAACATACCTCATGACGTAGAAAGGAATTTTCCGCCCGTCAATAACCGCATCGTCGACATCGAGCAGGAACGGCTGTCTCCCTTTCTCGGAACGATCCAGCGAAGCCAGTATGTTGACTTCGCCTTGAAGCTCCGCTGCCTCATGGCCAATCTTGATTGCGAAGATTACCCTGGGACCCGTCGAAGCCAAATAAACCTGACCGTTGGACCCCAGTCCGAGCAGCCGTTCCAGGCGATAGACTTTCCCGTTCCATTTGCCGCGAATCTCCGTGCCTCTGGCCAAGGTCTCTTTCTCAGACGACGTTGTCACTCCGCACCTCGCTCGACCCGCCGCCAGAAGCATGCGGCTCGTCCATAAGCTCTATTTTGCCTATTTTACCACAAGTCTCGCGAATGTAATCAACCACCTGAAGCAAAGCGGGCCCCGTCGGAGTCGTGCCGCGCATCCGGATCTTGCCGAACAGGGAGCCGAGATTGGAAGCGTTCGAGTGCCAACCGGCGTCCATTACGCAATAAGAATACTGGGAGTCCCCGGGAAAATGAAATACGGACACCTGGCTTCTGCCCGTGCGGGCTTGCAGGCTCAGCGTCAAATCCCGGATCGCTTCTTCGACGGCGTGCAGCTTCGGCTTCATGCTGGCGCTGGCGTCGATGAGCAGCGCGACCGAGAGGGACATCGTCTCCTCCATCTCTTCCATGACTTTAACGACCTCGCCCCGCTTGGGAGGAGGCAGCGCCCCGACGTCGTTCACCCCGAACAGTTGGCGGAGCTCCTGATTGACCGCCTGCCGTATCGTACCCGCCACCGTCTGCCTCGTCATCATCTGCACCGTCTTGGACAACTGCCGGCTCGTCACAATCTGGCTGATGCCTCCGCCGGCCCGCGCGATGTCGGCGATCTCCGTCGCGCCGTACTCCCCGATCGTCCCTTCGTCCACGACGCCCGCCACGTTCACCGTAATGCCTTCCGCATACGCCTGCGCCGCAGCGGTAACCGGACTCTCCCCGACGTTCGAGCCTCCGTCCGTAATCAGCAAAATTTGCTTCATCATCCTTGACACTCCTCCTATCTGTTCTAGCATCTAGTAAGAGTGTCGCCAAAAAGTGCGAGATTTAATCTTTTTTGGGACTGACCGCGATCGAGTTGATATAATATTAAAGAAGAGACCGTCGAACGGAATATCAAGGGATGCAATCTGGCGATAATGCGACTAGGGAAGGGTGTGAGGAGCTTTGAAAAAAATGAGCTTGGACGATCTTAAAGAGCAGAAGCGCAGAAGCGATGCCTCGGTTCGCTTCTCTATCGACCACTCCGTTCAGCTCTTTCGCGCTCTCGCGAATCCTCGGCAGGATCGACCCGCGCTCACGCCTCCGAGAGATTCGGACGAGATCAAGGCGCTGAACGTTTTGGCCCGTCGCAAGCTATTGATCGCTATGAGGAGCGGGGAAGTTAAATACGACGCCGAAAGGCGGGTGCTGACGATTGCTAAGTATACAAGAAGCGAATGAAGCTCTTACACGGCTGGCAAATAAGGAGAAGTTCGAGAAGATGCTGCATGCAGCGGCAATCATTACGGATATTCTGATGCAGCAAAACATCAAACCGATCATCGTGGGAGGTTTGTCCGTCGAAATTTATACGTTAAGCGGCTATTCGACTGAAGATATCGACTTCGTGCTTAGCGGATACGATAAAGCAGGAGAGACATTGACTCTGCTTGGGTTTCGGAAGATCGGGCGCAGTTGGCTGCATCCCGTGGTTGGCATTTCCGTAGAAGTCCCCTCTAATCTCCTGGCTGGCGATTACGATAAAATAACGGAGTTGCAGGTAGGAAATGAACTTGTCTACGTCATTGGCTTAGAGGATATCATTTTGGATCGTTTGCGTAAAACCGTTCATTGGAGTTCGGCAAGGGACCGCGAGTGGGGCTATCGGATGCTGCTTATGTATCTCGAGCAGTTGGACTTGCCATATATGAACGGACTACTCGAAACGAAGTCCGAGTCGGCCGAGTTTCAAATTTGGTTGGAGCAAGCTCGGCAGGAAAAAGCCATCGATTGAAAAGCTCCGAAAGCCTCTGAGCGTTCCAGAAGCTTTCGGAGCTTTCCCCCCTCGGCCAAGCTCAACTCACCGTCCGCGGCCGTTCCATCCGGGCGAGACCCGGCCAGCGGAAGGCGGCCCACTCCGGACGATGGCGCGAGATGCGCGTGACGATGACGGTCATATCGTCCTTAATGCCGCCGGGGTATTGGCGCAGCGCCGTGTCGAGCAGCGAATCCGCGATCTCCTGCGGATCGTCCTCGTCCAGCTCCTGCAGCACCCTCTTCATCCACTGTTCCTTGTTGATCGCATGGCCCGGCGCGTCGAGAATGCCGTCCGTCATCATGATCAGCGTATCCCCCGGCTGCAGCTGCACCCGCAACAGGTCGATCTCGATATCGTGCAGAATGCCGATCGGCAAGTTGTTGGCCGCAATCGGAATAATCTCCCTCCCCCTCTTAATAAAGCTCGGCGTCGAGCCGATCTTGAGCATCGTCGCGTGCGCGGTGTACAGATCGATCAACGCCAGATCTACCGTCGCGAACATCTCGTCCGGCGATCGGAGCAGCAGAATCGAGTTGACCGACTTCACCGCCAGCCGCTCGTCGATGCCCGATTGGAGCAGCTGCTCCAGCATCGACAGCGCCGCGCTGCTCTCCGCCCGCGCCCGGACGCCGTTGCCCATTCCGTCGCTCAGCGCTACCGCGAACTTGCCGTTGCCGAGCTCCACCATACTGAAGCTGTCTCCCGACAGCAGATCGCCGTCCTTGGCCGCTCCCGCCACCCCCGTCTCCACCTCGTAAATTTTCGCGGAAGCGAACGTCACCGTGCTGAGATGCGCGGCCGGCTCCCCGGTTCTCTCGCTGCTGACCGTGACCGTCTCCCCGAGAATTTCCGTCAGGATCGGCGCAATCATTTTGCGGCATTCGTCGTACCCGGTGCGAAAAGCGTGCACCATCTCGATCTCGATATGTCCCTCCTCCAGACTCAAAATATCTATGCTCTGAATCGCCAGCCCCAGATGGTCGAGGGCATCCCGGATTTGCCTCTCCTGCGCTTCCATCTGCTTGGCTTCGCGACGGATTTCCTTCACCAGGTCGTCCATGACCTGGGACACTCCGGACAGCTGATCGGCGACGAGGAACCGACTGTCCTGCAGCTGCTGCCGCCAATGAAGGTCATGGCGGTAGATCTCGTACTGCCGCTTCATCACGTCCAGCACGAGCGGCGTCTTCACGCATACCCGGCCCCAGGACTTCGGGAGCTGCGAAGCCATCAAGTCCGGATTGTGCTCCACGGCGGTCATCATGTCGGTCATCAGCTTGTACGTCTGAATAAATTGGCTGTCCCAGCACAAGTTGCGCCGGTGGCAGCCGGCGCAAGCCCGCTCGTGCACCTCGTTGACGAAATGATCGAAATCGCGGTTTTGCGCGGGAGCGTCGCCCGTCTGGGTCATCTGACGAAAGCTTCGGGACAGCTGGCGGAACACTTCGGAAAACTTCTCCACCCGCTCGGCCGTCAAATCCCGGACTTTCTGGGCATATTCCTGCTGGTGCTGAGCATAGTTTGTAGTACCGGGAACGAATCGGGACAAAGACTCCGTGACCGATCGGGGCGTGAACAGCAGCATAATGGATGCCGCCACCGTCGCCCACGTCGAGGCCATCGTGTCGGCCGCGGTCGCTCCGAACAAAGCGAAGACCGAAGTGCCGAGCAGCAGACCGAACACCGACGCCGCTTTGCCCCCTTCGCGCAGCAGCCCTGCCATCAGTCCGCCGAAGGCGAGCAGACCGATCTCCGCCGTCGCCCCCAAATTGGACAAGCTCAGGATCATACCGGCGATGACGCCCGCGGACGTGCCCAAGGCGGCCCCTCCGACGTAGGCGCTTACCGCCACGAAATATCTGGACAGCACGCCGGCCAAGGCTACGCCGTAGATCTCCCATCCGGTCAGCCCCGTGAGCAGGCAAGCGAGCAAGATCGCCACCCCGACCCATTCCTCGTGCCGCATCTCGAACGGTCTCTTCGTCCGCGTCAGAACGGGCATCGCATGAACGAACAGCAGCGTGAGCACGAAGGCAAGGGAAGCTTCCACCAGCGTTAACAAATACGGCATCCATCCCGCGCTCTCGGCGAGCAGCACCGCGAACACTTTGACGATAAGCGTTGCGGCGAAGACGACGACGGGCGCCTGGGACAGCTCGGCTTTCTCATAGAGCACCAAGGCTCGATAGAGAAGATAGATGACTCCGATCTCCGCGCAGATGACCGCCGGCATCGGATCGATCGCCCAGAAGCTGCCCGCCGTCAAGGATAACATCGCCCAGAAGGCCATATCTCTCCTTAAGTAAAGCACGACCCCGAAGAACGCCGCCGCGAACGGCGCGATCCCCTCCAGCATGGCCGCCCTCCCAAGCAGAAATCCCGCCGCGATAATGAGAAGCACCCACTGCTGCTCTTTGACGGCAGCCCCCCAGCGGAGCAGCAAGGAAGATTCTCGGGTTACTCCCCCGGAAGCTTGCGCGGAACGTCTCCGCTTCTTGAACCAACTCTTGCGACCTTTGTCCGGAGCAACAGCAGGTCCGGTCCCCATGCGAGGAACGAAAGGAACGACGGACGGCTTGTCCATGATGCACACCCCATTCACCAGATTGAATTGTGCTCTTAATTATAGGCGGGGGTTTTCATGAAGTTTGTCAGAAACGGTTGGCGGGGAAAAAGTTTTTTCCGACAGGATCGGAGACGCTATGGCGACGGCTTGCGCGAATCGGCGAAACCTTCGGCGCCCATAAGCCCGCCCGCGATTTCGGCGCGCCGCCGTCCCGGTATTCCCTTGAATTGCGACAGCGAAAAAACGCGCTCATCCGACGGGGAATGGCGCTACGCGCGATCCGCTTCAGACGCGATCCGCGCGGGCTTGCCGGATGGACGCGAAGGTTGCGGGCACGAAACGCCGCGTTCGGCTTTCTTTCGAATAACACAGCAAAGCCGGACCCAGAGGTCCGGCTATAATAAGTTATAGCATAGCTTATATCTTACGAACGACGTCCGCCGCGTCCGCCACGTTTGGATTCGGTGCTTTTCTTAAGAGTAGAAATTCGTTCTTCGCTGTCCTTGAGGAAGCGAGACAATTTGTCATCAAAAGAGGGAGACCTTCCGAAACCGCCCGGCTTGGAGGGACGACCGCCGCGCTCACGGGGTCCGCGTTGTTGCGTTTGTTGCGAGTATTGCTGTTCCGGCGGTTTGTCCACGGCTTGACGAATGGACAGTCCGATCTTGCCGTCCTTGTCCACATTAATGACCTTGACCTTAACCATGTCATTAATCTTCAAGTGCTCGTGAACGTCTTTCACGTAGCTGTCTGCAATCTCGGAAATGTGGACGAGCCCCGTAACGCCGCCCGTTAAATCCACGAACGCTCCGAAATGCGTAATGCCGGTAACCTTGCCCTCCAGTTTGGTTCCCACTTCGATGGCCATAAAAACCGATGTTCCTCCCTGAACCTGAGTATGCCCGGACTTTACACGTCCGGTTATGCAAATTATAAACGACAAGCGGAAGCAAGGTCAACAGACGTTAGACTACCCGCGAGGCTAATCGGGAAGTTATTTCGTCTTGATCGGCACTTCGCCCGGAAGGCCGAGTCCATGTTCTTTGCGGGCAAGCTGCCCTATGTATTCGTCGTCGTTCAGGCGTGCGATCTGCAGCTTTAACTCTTCGTTCTTCGCTTGGGCATCGGCGAGCTTGCGATTGGCTTCTTCCAATTGAGCCGAACGATCGTTGATCTGTCCGGATTGGGTGATCCATACGTAACCGGCCCAGCTTAGAAACAAAATGACGACAAACAGCAGCAATTTCAACCTTCTGCGCGCGCCCGTCGCCGCGGGGGTCGCGGCCCTTGTACGCGAAGTCAATCCCGATGCCTCCTTCCCAAGCAAGCTTGCGCTCCGAGAGTAGGGAGCGACGCGTTCATTATAACATACTGGACGTACGAGAAATATCCTTCTTCGGATTCAATTCCGGTAAGAACGTTGTCGAACCAAAGCAACACGAACGTCATGCGAACGCTAACTTTTTTTCCGGAAAATGTCCCGAATCTGCCTTAATCGATCGCGAAACCGGCGGTATGCGTCCGCGACGGGAGCCAGTCTTCTTCTTGCGGGAAGGAGCTTGATCCACAGCCAGCGGCCAAGCGCGCCGAACGGTTTGAACAGCAGCTTGCCCGTCCACAGCAGCGTTGCGGCCGTCACGACGAACAGAATATCCAACAGCTTGGCCAACAATCGGACAACCCACAGCACGGGAACGATCAGCAGCGCGCGAGCAAGCCTCCATACGAACAGGGACAGCGACTTCATGATGTCGATCAGCTTCCCCGTAAATCGAACCATCCATGGGCTTAGCAGTCCGAAGTAGCCGGTCACGCCGATCCCGAGGCCGAGAAAGACGTACATCCGGACCTCTCCCTGATTGCTGGCGAGCAGCACCGAGAATACGCCCAATGTAGCTGCCGCCCAATAAGCCACGTCCAATGCGGGCAAGAGCCATCGCGCGACGTGAAAGCGATGGGAAGCCACCCGGTAAACGTCGAATGCCAGTCCCATGGCCAGGCCGCATAGCATCATGGTGGCAATCGTCATGCCTTGCGCCGCCGCGTTCACTTGAACAACTTCCCGAACAGGCCTTTGGATTTCGTTCCCGCCGTGCTGCCGTCCAGGTAAACCAAGGAATGGATCGTGCCCTCGATCGAGACGAGTCCTTGATCCAGGCTTAAGTTCTTCATATGCAGGTTCTGTCCGCGAACGGTCAAGTAGCCGCATTCCGTCTCCAGCAGAAACTCTTCGTTGTCGAAGCTGTCCACGTTGCTGACGCCCGTAATATCCAGCGTCTTGCGGTTCAGCATCCGGATTTCCTGATGCTTGTTGCCTTTCGCATGTTCCATGGAGCTCCCCTCCCAGGCTAACTTTAAGAGGTAGTTCAATAAGTCCGATTTTGATCACGAAGCGAACTTTTTGAACACTCACTGTAAGACTAGCCTATGGGCATGGGAGTTAAATTAGAACCGGCTTGCGCTCTACCGGATAACGACGCACACTGGCTTCGTAACGGCCAGCTCGGCGCCTGCGAATACCGGAAGGCCGGACTGCGGCTCGATGCGGAACAGGACGACCGAATCCGAATTTTGGTTCGCAGCGACCAGCCACTTCCCGTCCGGGGAGAGGGCGAAGTGCCGCGGAAATTTGCCGCGCGTGGAGACGTACCCGGCGGGGCTCAGCTTGCCCGACTGCTCGTCGATCGCAATGACGCCGATGCTGTCGTGACCGCGGTTGGAGACGTACAGGAAACGGCCGTCCGGAGAAGCGGCGATCTCGGCGCACCAGCTCTCTCCCGTGAAGGAAGGCGGCAGCGTGGACAGCGTCTCTTGACGCGTAAGCTTGCCCGCCTCATATGCAAACCGAGTAACCGTACTATCCAGCTCGTTAACAGCGTAGACGGCGTTGCCCGACGGGTGGAAAGCGAGATGCCGCGGACCTGCGCCCGGCTCCAGCGAAGCCGCGTCGTGGGCGACCCACTGGCTGCCTTCCGTGTCGCGGGCATACGTCATGATCTTGTCCATGCCCAAGTCGGCGACGAACAAATATTGCCCGTCTGGGCTGAACGTGACGGAATGCGGGTGCGGCCCTTGCTGCCGGTCTTGATTCGGTCCCGAACCGGTGTGACGGAAACGAATCGACGGCGGTCCCGGACGCTCGTCCGAACGGACCGGATACAGCATGACGGACTCGCCACTGTAGTTGGAGACGGCCAACCAATCTTCCGAAGGCGTAAGCGACAGATGGCACGGATGAGCGCCGTGGGTCGGATGGTACTGACCCGGGCCCAGCTTGCGAGTGTCCGCGTCGATCGGGAACGAAGCGAGCTGACCGCCCTCCGTCTTGTCGCCGTCGGCATCGATATGCTCGTCCGTCTCGCTGACCGCGTACAGGCGCGTTCCCCGCTTGTTCACGCGCAGGAACGATGCGTTCTCGATATTGCCGTATTCGGCCGTCTTCACCCATTCCGCCGTCTCTGTCAACAGCTCGACTCTCGTGATGCCGACTTCGTTTTTGGCGCCGTAGGCGCCGATCCAGATTTCGTAGGATGCGGTCATCTATGTATGCTCCCTTATCTAAAAATTGCGCCCCGCCGGCGAAGCGACGAATCTTTATCTATCATACAACATTTAACAGTTTTTCCGAAGCGGGGAATCCGTCCGGCTACCAGTTGCCGCCTCGCTTGATTTCTTCGATGATCGCCTTAACTCCTGCGGCGATCTGCTCCGGCTTCGTTTGCGAGATGCTGATGCGCAGAAACTTCTCCCGATCCAGATAGTCCGACAGGTAATACGCTTTGTCCGAAACAACGTTGACATTCCTGTCTGCAAGGCGCTTGATCAACCGGTCCACGTTAACCGTCGGCTGCAGCTTGAATGGCATATAGATGCCCGAACGAATGTCCGGCACTTCGATCAAACCCGCTTCGTTGTACCGTTCTACCGCCTCGTTCAACGCCTGCATTCTCGATGCGTACAGGCTGCATATTTTGTGCTTGTGCCGCTCGTACATGCCGTTCTTGATATACACTTCGAGCGCCGCCTGGGACAGCAGCGACGTGTCGGGGTAGACTTTATAAGCGTGGAACGTCTGGAGCAGCCGATCCGGCAGCACGATAGCTCCCAACCTCAGGCCGGGGAAAATGATTTTGGAGAAGCTTTTCACGTAAACGACGTGCGAGCTCGTATCGTAAGCGTAGATCGGGTCGAATTTGCGATCTGCGCCGAGGTCCGCCATATAGTCGTCCTCCAGGACGTATACGTCGTATTTGCCGGCCAATCTGGCGATCGCTTTCCTCTCCTCCGCGCTGTAGGTAGTGCCTAGCGGATTGTGGAATCTGGACATCGTGTAGAAAAATTTAATGTCTTCGCTTCGGAATTTCCGCTCCAATTCCGCCAAATTGATCCCCTCGCCCGTACGCGGAATGCCGGACACCGGTATGCCTTCCGTCTCCAGCAGCCGCAAGTAGCCGTCATAGCTCGGCTGTTCGACCAGAACCGTCTTTTTGCCGCTTGGAAACGGCATTCTCGCCATAATCTCCAGCGCCTGATACGCGCCCGGGGTGACGATGATTCGCTCCGGCTTGGCGAACACTTGATCTTCGGCCAGATGGGACGCCAGCGTCCGTCGGAAGGACTCCAGCCCTTTCGGATCGCCGTAGGTAAACAGATCGTACTTGTAGATATCGATCGCTCTGTTCAGACAGTGTTGAAAATCCAAATACGGAAACACGTCCAAATCCGGCAGTACCGTGGCAAAATTGATCTCCGTGCCATCCCTCTCTTCTCGCCAGTCTCCTGGTTTCTCGACGACGTAGAAGCCGCTTTGCGGGACGGAATACACGACGTGGCGCTTCTCCAGCTCCGCGTAGGCGCGCGCGATCGTGCTGACGCTGCACCCGTACGATTCTGCGGCGCTGCGGACGGAAGGCAGCTTCTGCCCGGGAACGTACTGCCTCTCCCGAATCCTGTTCTCCATATCGGACAGAATCGAAAAGTACTTTTTCACTCGCGCCTCCTCCCGCCCTATTCAGGCATAACGATAGCTCTTGAATACTGTGATTTCTACTCATTATACTATACGCTCACGGTGCGCTCACCCCAACTGTATCGATACAGTCGGAGCAAAATGACGTTGTTCCGGCCGCGGTTCTGGCTTATCTTCAATACAACGGTCGAAACGTTCGCGAACACCTGCCGTTTGTTAGAGAGGATGATGTCCCCATGAATCGCAAAGAATTAAGGCTTTCCTATTCCTTCGCCGTGCTGAACGCCGTCATTATCGGGCTGTCCTTTTTATTTGCCAAGGTCGCGCTCGAACACGCCGGTCCGCTCGACACGCTGGCGTTCCGGTTTGCCGCTTCGTTCCTGGTCATGTCCGTTCCGGTGGCGCTCGGCTGGGTTAAGCTGTCGTACCGGGGCAAGCCGTGGTACAAAGTGCTGCTGCTGGCCTCGATGTATCCGCTTAGTTTTTTCACGCTTCAAGCGTATGGCCTGCAGCATGCGACCTCGGCGGAGGGAGGCATTTTGTACGCGTTCACCCCGGTTGTCACGATGATTATCGCCGCCGTGTTTTTGAAAGAATCGACTTCCGTCCTGCAGAAGCTGTCGATCTTCCTGTCGGTGTTCGGGGTCGTGTTCATCTTCGCGATGAAAGGCAGCGGAATCGATTGGTCGAATCTGACGGGGATCTCCTTGTTATTGCTGACGTGCTTCGCTTTCGCCGGGTATACCGTGCTGGCCCGTTCGCTCTCGAAGCAATTCAGTCCGGCGGAACTCACTTATTTGACGCTCGGAGTCGGGTTCGTCGTCTTTATCGCCGTGTCGTTCTCCGGCCATGCGGCGGGCGGAACGCTTGACCGCTTTTTCGCGCCGCTCTCCAGCACCCCCTTCGTCCTGTCCATCCTCTTCCTGGGCGTGGTGTCCTCGCTGGTTACGGCATTGTTGGCCAACTACATCCTGTCCAAAATGGAAGCGTCGAAGATGAGCGTATTCGCCAATCTCTCCACGATCGTCTCTATGGGGGCCGGAGCGATGTTCCTCGGAGAGGAATTGACGATGTACCATCTGATCGGATCGGTGCTGATTATCGCCGGGGTCATCGGAACGAATCGTTTGGGTCGGAAAAAAGCGGCCGAGAGCCCTTCGGATGAAAGCCGCGTGAAAAAGAGCATGAAAGCTTCTGTTATCAAAAATTAACTAAATAGATCAAGGAGTGTGGAGTATATGTTATCCGCTGCGCAAACCGATTTTTTCGCTATCGTTCGGGAACGTCGTTCCGTTAAACAATATGACGTCTCGCACCGTCTAAGCGAACAGGAGATTAAAGAGCTGCTGGAGATTGCCGGAAGCGCACCGTCCGCCTGGAATCTGCAACACTGGAAATTCCTCGTGCTCAACGACAAGAAGGCCCAAGCGAAGCTGCTGCCTATCGCCTACGACCAACGGCAAGTGGCGGAAGCTTCCGTCGTCATCGCCGTTCTGGGCGACCTCGAAGCCCATCTGAACGCCGAAGAGGTCTATGCGCCGGACGTGAAAGCAGGACGTATGTCGGAGGAGATCAAGTCGGGTCTGGTCGGCCAAATTGAAGAGGCCTACGCTGACGCTTCAACCTTCCCGCGCGACGAAGCAATTCGCAACGCATCGCTGGCCGCAATGCAGCTCATGCTCGCGGCGAAGGCGTCGGGTTACGATTCGTGCCCCCTCGGCGGGTTCGACCCCGAACAATTCACGGAAGCGTTCGGCGTTCCTTCGCGCTATGTGCCGGTCATGCTAATCGCGATCGGCAAGGCAGCAGCTCCGGCTCGTCCTTCCTCCAGGTTCCCGGTCGAGCGGACGGCGCTCTGGAATCGTGGCTGATCTTGTGTAGAAAATTTGAATGTCCCCCGCCCCGGAGATTTCCCTCCAGGGTCGGGGGATTTCAATTTTAGGCGAGATACAGTCGGGACGAGCAGGCTAAAATCTGCGGGATGCGCCCAAGAACACCTCCGAGGTCAGAAACCTGCTTAGTGCCAATAAGAGAATAACCGGAGGAAGGCTGACAATCGCACCCAACTGCAGCCAAATCTCGGGATACTGCTGCAAGTCCATGCCTCTGCTTAACATAGTGACGGCGGCGACAGGGGAGTAGAGTTTAGGATTGCTTAGATAAACTAGAGACGGGATATAGGAGTTCCATAGGGCACCGAAGTTCAGTACGCCAAGCCCCAGCAGCGATTTCCATACCTTAGGCACGAAAAGAGTGAAAAACGCATGCATTTCCCCTCGTCCCTCCTGCTCGGCCTGCAGCTTTAACGATGCGTAATTGGCGTTGAAGACGCCCTTCAGCACAAAAACGCCCACAATAGCGACTAACCCGCTGATCAGCAAGGGGAGAATCGTGTTGACCGCGCCTATCTGCCGATAGGCCATATATTCATGCAAAGTAGAGCCTGTTCCGATCGCCAGTACAAACAGCAGGACGAGCTTATATAACCTGCGACCGGGCAGGGCAGTGGCGGTCAAAGGGTAAGCCAGCATGAGAATGATCAGCAGACCGATCACGGTCACCATGCCGTAAAAGAATAGGAAAAGGATAAAGTTTCGCGCCGGGAAGACGTCGGACAAAGCCGGCCCTCCGCCTTCGCCGTGAAGGAAAGGATGAACGAACAGGAAGTACAGAAAAAGCAATACGAGTGCCGAATACAGCGAAGCCACGACAATTCCGAGCGCGTTTCTTCCCGCCGACGAACCGGAGCTGGAACCGGTGGACTTGTCGAGATTCAGCCGTATCGCTCCAGAAGCTTGAGCGGAGCTGCCGGTGAATAGATCGTGGAAGAACCATTTTCGTACAAGAAAATATGCCGCTAAAGTAAAGATGAGCTGAACCGCAAACTGAAAGAGCCACATCGCCGAGCCCACGCCGTAATGGGCATTCATAAAGCCGATCCGGAAACCGAAGGTGTCCACCGTATCACTGACCGAGAAGACGATCGGATTGATCAAACGATGAAGCAACTCAAAATCGGTAGACAAGATCGTAGACAATTGGATAAGCAGAAAAGCGACAAGAGCCCGCAAAGCGGGATAGAAAGGGGGAATCTGCCGGACTCCGAACGCTCGCGACCCGGAAGAATAGGCCCGAATCGCAGCCAGCGCGAGGAGAACGGGGATGCCGCAGGTTTTCAGGGTTTCCAGCAAGTAGACGACCGCCCTGAAGTACGCAGGATCGGCCAGAGGCGAGTTAGCTATCGGAAAAACCGATTGTGACGGCGACAACAGAAACGCCGCGACATCCGCAAAAACGGAGGACGGGATGAAATAAGGGATCAGGAATAAGAGAACGAACGTATTTCGCAACCGGGCTGATTGAATTCCGCTCAGAGCAACCGCGAGAACAAGCGATACGGTCCCTACGACGGCCATATAAGAGAGCTTGATCGCGAGCGTGTTGGTCAGGATATTCCCGAATTCCGGCGTGTTGAACAGGCCTTCGAAGTTCGCCCAACCTGCCCACTCGCTCCCGAATAAGCCGTAAAACGGATTAAAGTTGACGAAAGCCATGCGAACTCCGATGAGAAACGGAACGATTTTCAACAATAAAATCACCATCAGCGGCAGGAACGCCAGCAGGTAGTGAAACTTGTATTTCCAAATCCGTCTGAGATAAAGGTCCATGCCAGAGCCTCCGTATTCTTGTTCGGCCATTGACCTCCTAAATTGTACCATTTGTTCAATCGGCTGTCTGCCTCGAATTTCTTAAGCCGTAAACCGCGCATTTTTTAGGCCGCCCGCGCAAAAAAAGCCAGCCTAGAGGCTGACTCTTGTTTCTATCCGCACATCTGCCACGCTACAGTCCGAAAGGATCGTCCTCGCGCTTGCGAACCTCTTCCTTCAGAACGGTGTACAGCCCGGCGACGTCTTCCTTGCGGGTAGACTCCGTCAAACGTTCGATCCGCACGGTTAGCGTGCGCTGACCGAATTGGATGTCCAGCTCATCCCCGACTTTGACGGTCGCGCTAGGCTTGGCTTCCCTGCCATTGAGAAGGACGCGCCCTTGATCGGACACGTCCTTCGCGACGGTGCGGCGCTTGATGAGGCGCGACACCTTCAGGAATTTATCAAGACGCATGAATTATTTTACAGCGTCTTTCAGTTTGTTGCCCGCTTTGAAAGCAGGAACCTTGGAAGCTGGAATCGTGATGGAGTTGCCCGTTTGCGGGTTGCGGCCTACGCGGCCGGAACGGCTGCGAGTTTCGAACGTGCCGAAGCCGATCAGTTGTACTTTGTCGCCTTTGGACAGAGCGTCGGTTACTTCGCCCAGGAAGCCGTTCAGTACGGATTCTACGTCTTTCTTCGTCAAGCCGCTTTTGTCTGCAATGTTGTTGATCAGATCTGTTTTGTTCATGGTACGGAATTCCTCCTATGGTTGAACCTTTATTCGTTCCCGTGCCGCTCTTGGGGGCGCTGGAAACGTTGATTTTTTTGATGCACGATGGATACTATTCTGTCCCTTGTTAAAAAAATCCTGCCAGTCTCTAAAAAAAATTCTCGAAATAGGTAGAAAGTACGGGGAAATCGGCGAATTTTAGGTTATTTTTAGGTTTAGTTCGTATGCGGTAAGTCCTGTTGCGACGATGTTGAACGACGCGTGCGCTGGTGGCGCGGGTCGGGCCGGTTAACGGTCTGATAGACCGTTATTTCGCGCTGGCAGCGCCTATTCGGCCGGTTAACGGTCTGGTAGACCGTTACTTCGTGCTGACAGCGCCTATTCGGCCGGTTAACGGTCTGATAGACCGTTACTTCGTGCTGACAGCGCCTATTCGGCCGGTTAACGGTCTGGTGGACCGTTATCGCTCGCTGACGACGCGGGTCGGGCCGGTTAACGGTCTGATAGACCGTTATTTCGCGCTGGTAGCGCCTGTTCGGCCGGTTAACGGTCTGGTAGACCGTTACTTCGTGCTGACAGCGCCCATTCGGCCGGTTAACGGTCTGGTAGACCGTTACTTCGCGCTGGCGGCACCTATTCGGCCGGTTAACCGTTACTTCGCGCTAGTAACGCCCGTTGGGCAGATTAACGGTCTGCTAGACTGCTAGTCCGTTTCAAAGAGTCTTCGCAGCCTCCTTTCTATCGGGATTTCGCCTCTTGCCACCATTCTTCCATCTCTATCAAATCAGTGTCCCCAAAAGTTCGTCCGCTTATACGCAGCTGCTCTTCGATGTACTTGAACCGCTCCGAGAACCGCCGGTTCGTTCCCGCCAGCGCCTCCTCGGGATCGGCCTTGATGAAGCGCGACGCGTTGACGACGGCGAACAGCAGATCGCCGAGCTCGTCCCGCTGCCGCTCCGCGGACTCCTCTCGGACGGCCTGCCGCAGCTCGCAAAGCTCCTCTTCGATCTTGTCGAAGACGCCGTCCAGGTTCGGCCAGTCGAAGCCGACGGAGGCGGCTTTCTTCTGTACTTTGTGCGCGCGAGGCAGCGCCGGAAGATCCTTCGGGATGCCGTCGAGGATCGATTGCCGTTCCGCTTGCCCCTTGCGCTTCTTCTCCTCGGCTTTCATCTGCTCCCAGTTGCGAAGCGCGGCCTCGGCATCTTCGGCGTTCTCCCCGCCGAACACGTGGGGATGACGGAAGATAAGCTTGTCGTTCAGCTCGGCCAGAACGTCGTACACGTCGAACGCTCCCGTCTCCTCCTCCATCTGGCTATGCAGCAGCACCTGCAAGATAACGTCGCCGAACTCCTCCCTCATGCCGTCCGGATCATCCAGGTCAAGCGCCTCGATCGCCTCGTACGTCTCCTCGATGAAATTGCGCCGGATCGACTGATGGGTCTGCTCCCGGTCCCACGGACAGCCTTCGGGGCTGCGCAAAATGGCGACGATCTCGTGCAGACGCTCGAAGGAACGGCGGCGAAGCCGGTCGTCCGCGCTGGCCGGAATGTAGACAAGCATCAAGTTGCCGTAGCTGTCCAAGCGATCGAGCTCATAGAGAGGAATGTGTATAATCCGCTCCTGCCCTTCCACGCCCAGCGCTTGTCCGACGACGATCGGATGATCGTCCGGGTAGACGTTCATAAGCGCCAGCTTCGCTTCGGAGGCGGTGTACGCATCGTACACTTGTCCGATTACGGTATGCAGGCGCGGCCGCAGATGCTCGCGCGTCAGCTCCGATGCATCCAGCAGCTGAAAACCCTCGATCGGATCGAAGCCGAGGCGCGTGAACGCCTGATCGAGGAAGCTCTCCCCGCCCAGCAGACGCAGCTCGATTCCTTGCTCGGGCGCGCGCTGCCTAAGCAGCTGCACCGTCCGCTCCGCGACCATCGGGTGTCCGGGAACCGCGTAGACAATCGTCTCTCCCGGATTGCCCGCCGCCGCGGCCAGTAATTCGTCGGCGATCGCCTCATATACCCGGCCAAACTCTTCATGCTTCTCGTACAGCCGGTCGAACGAGTCGAAGCCGATATCCCGAAGCCTCAGATCGGCGACGGCCGGATGGTCCGCGGTGCGGACGTAGCGTTTCGACGCCTTCTCCAGCGCCTTCAGCGTGCCGAGCGTCAGCTGATCCTCTCCTCCGGAGCCGAGTCCGACGACGGTAATCGAAGATTTGTTATCCATCTATGATCATCCTTCCTGGTTATCCCGATGAGTCAGGGTTCTGATGCGAAGCAGCCAGCGGTCGAGGCGGGTGCCGGACATTCCCGGCAGCTCGCGCCATTCACGCGGAGCGAAGGCGCCCAGGGCGACGAGCGCGGCGGCGAAGACGGCGGCCCCGAGCGCGACGCCCGGCAGGGCGACAAGCAGG
>NZ_JBEPYQ010000063.1:0-39490 GCF_041641335.1 Cohnella sp.
ACCCAATAGAGGGCAACCATCCAATAGCGCAAAGGCAGCTTCGTGCGGTGCATCAGTGTATTGGAAGTGATGGAGGTTTGCGTCTTGCAGTTGGCGCATTCGTACACGTTCCGTGTCTTGATCAAGCAGTATCGCATTTCTCCGCACTTGGTGCAAATAAAGCCACGCGGCCAACGAAGAGAAAACAAGTAATCGCGGCAAGACTGCTCGTCCGGAAACAGTGCCATAAACTTGCGAATGGACGCCATAGGATCCCTCCACTACAGAGAACATTTGTTCTTATTTTGATTATACCAAACATTTGTTCTTGTTTTGATTAAAATTTTCTAATAAATAGGAATTTTCACGATTTTTTCTGTGCTCAGGAACGCCTTTGTATCTCAAAATCGGCTTCCCTGAGTGAATGGCAGATAGGGGACCGGGATGAAGAAGCGGGCGAGGACAGATGTGCGAGACACGATAATTTTGAGAAATAATTTTATCGGGAACTTTAAGATGCGCAGTATGAAACGGGCGACCAGGGTATCTGCACATGACTCAGGTAAGGGAAAAATGAGATATGTCGGAGGACGGGGAGTGAAAATATGGAAAATTTCTAACTTGGAACAGGTCGGAGTATCGGCAAAATATGGAAGATGGTTGGCTCGGAGTAAGCACGAGTATGGGGGAAATATGGAAGAGGGCTGCCATAGGGAGAAGGGTATCTGCACATGACTCAGGTAAGGGAAAAATGAGAAGTACCAGTGGTCTAGGAGTGAAAAGTTGGAAGATGAGTGGGTGCTCTGGAAGGAGGGGAGAGGAGGCGAGTGGCTGGAGGAGTAGCTTGAGGGGAGTAGCTAAGGAAGAAGCAGCGGCTGAGAGGGGAGGAGGATGAGGCGGCCGGGACGGGGACGCGGGGTAGGACAGACAAAAGGCGATGGGGCGGTGAAGGCGGACGAGATGGGGGAGGCGGGTAGGAAAGACAAAGGCGATAGGCGGTGAAGGCGGCCGGGACGATGAGGCGGAGGAGACGAGGAGGATGCTGCGGACTGCGGGAAAGGAAGCGGGTGTAGCGAAAGGTGCATAGGCGGGAGGGCTTCTAGGCAGACTATGGTCTGATGTGCCAAAGAACGATTGGGAGGTATGAGGGTCCATGCAAGCCATCACAGCAAAAGAGTTGGAATACATCGCCGATTCGATGTCGAACGAGGATTTGTTGATCAAACAGTGCGCCGTCGGAGCGGCGACGATTACGAATCCGCAACTTCGGCAAACTTGCTCACACATGATTGACGTGCACACTCAGCACTACAGCACGTTGTTGAACAGTTTGCAGCAGCATCAGTCGATCGCACCGGCTCAGCCCCAAGCTTAGAGGAGGGTTTACTACGATGCTCAACAATGCGGTTTTGCCTGACGAGGACATGGGCTATACGATTCTTTCCGATCTTAAACGGGTTACCCGGGAATACGCGACGGCGGCCACGGAGTCGGTGTGTCCGGAAGTTCGGCAAATGTTCACGCAGCTTTTGGACGACACGCTTAAGCTTCAAGGGGAGCTGTATACGGTGATGCAGCAAAATAACATGTACAGCGCGTCGTCTCCCGCGATCAAGCCGGAGCTTGATAAGCAGCTGAAGGAGTACCAGCAGACGCAGCAGAAGACGACGCAGTTCGTTCAGCAGACGCAGGCGGCGCAAGCCAACATCGCGATGAATGCCCAGAACGGCGCTCAGGCGCCGGCCTATCAGTAACGTTCCATTCCCGCGGCGCTCCCCGGTCGGCAATTCAATTGCCGATGCGGGGATTTTTTAGACCTTCCTTGGATTTCACTACCCATGCAGCCTGTTTTTGATGTATCATGAAGAGTAATTCAGGAGGGATTAGGATGAACGAATTGAAATTGAGCATCTTGGATTTGCTCAAGGAGGACGCCCGCTTGTCCGCCGCTACGATCGCGACGATGCTGGGGGCAGCCGAGGAAGAAGTGTCCGCGGCGATCGCGGAGATGGAGCAGGATCACGTCATCGTCAAGTACGCGACGGTCGTTAACTGGAGCAAGGTCGACGACGAGAAAGTGACGGCGCTGATCGAGGTGGAGTGCACGCCGGAGAGAGGGCGCGGATTCGAGAACATCGCTGAACGCATTTACTTATACCCTGAAGTGAAGTCGGTCTATTTGATGTCCGGCGCTTTCGATCTGCTCGTCGAGATCGAGGGCAAGAACCTGAAGGAGGTCGCTTCGTTCGTATCGAACAAATTGTCGACGATCGAGTCGGTCATCTCCACCAAAACCTTTTTTATTCTGAAGAAATACAAGCAGGACGGCATTATTTTCGAAGAATTCGAAGACGATCATCGCTTGCTCGTATCTCCATAAATTGCAGTCCAACGTAAATGTAAAGGAAGTATGCCCAGATGATTAAAGATGAGGAAAAGCCGAAAATCGCGTTGGCCGATCCTTCGCGAAGCGATGGAATGCAGCGTTATTTGGCCTCTCACGCTCGCGAGATTCCGCCTTCCGGAATCCGTCGCTTCTTCGATTTGGTCAGCGCCAGCAAAGACAAAGACATCATTACGCTCGGCGTAGGGGAACCGGACTTCGTAACGCCTTGGCGGGTCAGGGATGCAGCGGTATATTCTCTGGAGAAAGGCAAGACGCAATACTCCCCGAATGCGGGCATGCTGGAACTGCGCGAAGCGATCGGACAGTACTTATACAATCAATTCAACTTGACCTATGATCCGGGCAAGGAAATGGTCGTCACCGTAGGAGGCAGCGAAGGCATCGATCTGGCGCTTCGGGCGTTGATCGAGCCGGGCGACGAAATTCTCGTTCCCGAGCCTTGCTATATTTCCTATTCTCCGATCACTTCTCTAAGCGGAGGCGTGGCGGTAGGCATCGAGACGTTCGCCGAAGACCAGTTCAAGCTGACTCCGGAAAGCTTGCGCGCGGCGATCACGCCCAAGTCGAAGATTCTGGTCCTCTGTTACCCAAGCAATCCGACCGGGGCGATCATGACCTACGAGGAAATGCTGCCGATCGCCAAAATCGTTGAAGAGCACGATTTGATCGTTATTTCCGACGAAATCTATGCGGAGCTGACGTTTAACGGCAAACACGCGAGCTTCGCGTCGCTGCCGGGCATGAAGGATCGGACGATTCTCGTAAGCGGCTTCTCCAAGGCTTTTGCCATGACCGGATGGCGGATGGGCTACGCTTGCGGACATCCGGATCTGATCAGCGCCATGCTCAAAATCCATCAGTACACGATCATGTGCGCGCCGACGATGGGACAGGTGGCCGCGCTCGAGGCGTTGACCAAGGGCGGTCTCGAAGAGAAGGACCGCATGATGGAATCTTACAATCAGAGACGGCGACTTGTTGTGCAAGGCTTCCGTGACATGGGACTGGAGTGCCACGAGCCGCAGGGCGCATTCTACGCCTTCCCGTCCATCCGCTCGACCGGATTGACGTCCGAGCAGTTCGCGGAGAAGCTGCTATTGGAAGGGAAAGTAGCGGCCGTCCCCGGCCACGTGTTCGGCAAGGGTGGAGAAGGCTTCCTGCGCTGCTGTTACGCGACTTCCGTCGCCCAGTTGACCGAAGCGCTGGAGCGGATCCACCTGTTTCTTAGAAGTTTGGAATAAAAATGAATAATTTACAAAAGCCATATTCAAACTAATCGTGTTTTGCTATAATAACCATGATTTTCGACCCGCCGAGTCTTTATTTCGACATGAGAAGGGGGAGTTACATGGCTGCGGCAAAACATAGATCCAAGAAAATGTCGTCTTTACAAGCCGATGAACCCATTATTTCTCATTACTCGGGCCGAGCGGCAGCGGAGTTGGCGGAAGAAATCGACCGTTTGCGGAAGGTGATGACCGATACTTTCCTGCAGGAGCGTTCCTTGGTCGCCGATTCCGTCATGGAGCTGAGCCGGCAATTGGATCGAAAGATCAACGAATATATGAAAGTCGTTCTTTTGAGCAGGGAGCAGGCGCGGTGACGAAACTCACCGGCCTCTTTTTTCTATTGGAGGAGGGGAAGCAAGATGCTGTGGCTCGTGATCGGCGGCATCGGCTGCGGAAAATCCGCTTTCGCGGACGAGCTCGCGCTCGCCGTCGGGCGCGAAGGCATTCGCTTGTCTTGTCCTTCTTTTCCGCTTGGGGAGCCGCCTATTCCCGGTGAAACCGGCGAAAGTCGTTTCTATAAGACAAGGTCGGAAGCGGACGAGACGCTTCCGGGCAAAATCAACGCGATCAACCTGGAATCGAACTTTTTCCGCGCGGAGCGAAGGGTGGTCGTCGTAGACAGCTTGTCAGGATGGCTCAGAGCTTCGGTCGCGAGATCGACGGGGCAGGGAACGGAAATTAATGGCGTGGGCTTCCAGGCGGAGCAAACGACCGAGGTTGACGGTGCGGAGCTGGGACGGGGAACGGAGATCGATGGCGCAGGGCTCGAGGCGGTTAGATGGCGTGAAACGCTCGATGCGATCCTGGCGTTCGAGGGGCGGATTATCGTCGTGACGGAGGAGCCGGCGGCCGGGTTGAATCCGTCTCCGGGGGAGCTGGAATACGCTCGGCGTCTGGCGGAGGCGAACCGCGAGCTGCTGCAGGCAAGCCGTTCCGTCTATCGGATGACGGCGGGAATGGCGGTGGAATTGAAAGGTTATCGATTGAAGGAGAGGAGCAGCCGCAATGAAAATATACACGCGGACCGGTGACGGGGGAAAGACGTCGGTCATCGGCGCACGGGTCGAGAAAGACGACTTGAGAGTGGAAGCATACGGTACGACCGACGAGTTGAACAGTTTTGTCGGACAGACTGCGGCGGTCATCGCTAAGCTGCCGGCGGAAGAGTGGAGCGATCGGCTTGAACAGTTGACGGTCATTCAGCACGAGCTGTTCGATTGCGGCTCGGATCTCAGCTATGCTTCGCCGGATCCCGGAAAGCTGAAGGTGTCGGCGGAAATGACGGAAAGACTGGAGCGCTGGATCGACGAGTTGGAGGAGAGCAATCCGCCGCTCGAGAAGTTCATTCTGCCCGGAGGAAGCGAGCCTGCCGCTCTGCTTCACGTGTGCAGAACCGTCTGCAGGCGCGCGGAGCGAAGAGTCGTCTCTCTGTCCCGGGAGCAGGAATGCCCGGACGAGGTGCACAAATACTTGAATCGTCTGTCGGATTACTTTTTCGCCGCGGCAAGAGCGGCCAACGTCCGGTTGAAGGTGCAGGACGTCGAATACGAACGCAGCGCCCCGGTGTTTCGGCGGAGGTCTTAGCTCAATGGAAGATGACAACAAGCGGACGGAATATTACGAGCCGATCGAGTTCGTGGCGGAGGCTGGCGACGAAGGGCGCACCCTAAGGGACGTGCTGCGCAAACGGATCGGCATCTCGCGGAGGCTGATGGTTCGGCTTAAGACGTCCGAAGAAGGACTGTCGGTTAACGGGCAAAAAGTATGGCCGAACCACAAGCTGGCCGAAGGAGACGTCATCTCGCTTCGAATGGAAGCGGAAAGCTCGGAAACGATTTTGCCGCAGCCGATGGAGCTCGACATCGTGTTCGAAGACGAGCATCTGCTCGTGCTGAACAAGCCGGCGGGGCTGATCGTGCATCCGACGACGGGACATTACTTGAATACGCTCGCCAACGGCGTCATGCACTACTGGCAGGAGAAGGGCGAACGGGTCAGGTTCCGGCCGGTTCATCGACTGGATGAGCATACGTCCGGCCTTGTCGTCGTAGCCAAGCATTCGCTTGCGCAGCAGCAGCTGTCGGCGCAGATGGCGGAAGGCACCGTGGTGAAGGAGTACCGGACGTTCGTCTACGGGCGGCCTCCCGAGGCGGACGGCCGAATCGATACGCCGATCGGAAGGCAGACGGAAGATCCGCATCGGCGCGTCGTTCGCGAGGATGGGGCGCAGTCTCTGACGTTTTATCGAGTTACCGAAACGTACGGGGATCAAGCCAGCGCCGTTGACGTTCGGCTGGGAACGGGCAGAACGCATCAGATTCGCGTTCATATGACGCACATCGGCTGTCCGATTATCGGGGACAGTTACTATTCCGAGGAGCGCTGGAACGAATCGGAGCTGGCGCGCTGCGTGGAAGGCATCATCGAAAGGCAGGCGCTGCACGCCTGCAGACTGGTTTTCCGCCATCCGGTGACGGGGGACGAGATGCGGCTGGAGGCGACTCTTCCGGAGGATATGAGGCTGCTGGAGCAGGAGCTCGGCAAGCTGACGAAAGATTAAAGCGAAGGGGTTAGTTAAAGTGTCGAAAGCGTTGAAAGTGTATCATCTGCCCACTTGCAGCACGTGCAAGGCGGCGGTTAAAGCTTTGAAACAGGAAGGTTACGATCCGGAGCTTCACGATATTCGCGAGACGCCGCCTTCGCCGGAAGAGCTGGGCAAGCTGATCGCGTCCAGCGGACTGCCGATCGGCAAGTGGTTTAACACGTCCGGCGAGGTTTATCGGGAGATGGGGCTGAAGGATAAGCTTCCTTCGATGTCCGAGGAGGAGAAAATTCGCTTGCTCTCGTCCAACGGCATGCTGATCAAGCGTCCAATCGTCTCCGACGGCGTCAAGACGACGATCGGCTTCAAGGAGCAGGATTTCGGTCCGGCGTGGTACGGGCGATGAAGAAGCTGAATGTGCGCGCGCAGAAGCTAGACAGGCTTGGCTCCGCGATTTTCGCCGAGGTGTCCGGCTGGAAGCGGGAAGCCCGGGAGAAGGGGCTGTCCGTTATCTCGCTCGACATCGGAAGTCCGGACCGGCCGCCGGAAGAAGAGCTTCGCCGCGCGCTGGCGGACGCAAGCCTGCGGTCCGATACGTATCGCTACCCGGGAACGGAAGGCACATTGGCGTTCCGGCAAACGGTGGCGAAGTGGTTCGGCCGCAGATTCGGCGTGGAACTCGATCCGGGCAGCGAGATTCTCGCTTTAATGGGCACGCAGGACGGTCTGGCGCATCTGCCGCTCGCGATTGCCGATCCGGGGGACGCCGCGCTGCTGCCTGACCCGGGATACCCGGTGTACGGAGCGGGACTTGCCGTAGCCGGCGTCGAGCCGATTCCTCTCCCGCTGTTGGAGGAGAACGGCTACTTGCCGGATTTCGAGGCGGTGCCTCAAGCCGTCTGGGACAAAGTCAAATTCATGATTTTGAACTATCCGAGCAACCCGCTCTCTGCCGCCGCCGATCTGGCGTTCTTCGAGCGGGCCGTACATGCCGCGCGCAAGCACGGCGTGCTGCTCGTTCACGACAACGCCTACAGCGAGATGGCTTTCGACGGCTTGCGTCCTCCGAGCGTGCTTGAGGTGCCGGGCGCGTTCGAGGTCGCCATCGAGTTTCACTCGCTGTCCAAGTCTTATCACTTGGCCGGGACAAGGCTCGGCTTCGCGGTCGGCAACCGGGAGGCGCTGTCCAGCTTGCGCGATCTGAAAAACAACCTCGATTTCGGCGTCTTCCTGGGCACTCAGGAAGCGGGCATCGCGGCGCTGGAGATGGATATGAACGCACCGAAGCCGATCGCCGGCTTGTACGAGCGCCGTCGCGACGTATTCGTCCGGGCGCTTCGCGAACAAGGCTGGAACGTGCCTTCCCCGCAGGCGACGATGTTCCTGTGGGCGCGCGTGCCGGAAGGATGGGCTTCGAGAAGCTTCTCGCAGTCTCTGCTTGCGGCCACGGGCGTGGCTTCGATACCGGGCAATGCGTTCGGAGAACGGGGAGAAGGCTTCGTCAGATTGGCTCTGGTCGAGGAAGAGGAGATTCTAGCGGAGGCGGCGAAGCGGATCGGCGAATTCGTTCGCGCCGCGGAGCCGCGGAAATAAGGGGGAATGAACATGACCGAACCGAAAGTAATGCTCGTCGACGGAATGGCGCTGCTGTTCCGAGGCTACTATGCCAACGCTTACGGAGGATACATTCGCAAGACGAAGGCGGGGCTGCCGACGAATGCGGTGTTCGGCTTTGTCCGATACTTGCTCGACGCTTGCCGCACGTTCGGCCCGTCGCATATCGTCTGCTGCTGGGATATGGGCAGCAAGACGTTCCGCACCGACAAGTTCGACGCCTACAAGGGAAATCGCCCGGAAGCTCCGGCGGACCTGATCCCGCAGTTCGATCTCGTGAAGGAGGTCGTGAGCGGGCTAAACATCCCGAACGTCGGCATTTCGGGCTACGAGGCGGACGACTGCATCGGGACGCTGTCGAAGCAATTCGGCCAGCATATGGACGTCTACGTGCTGACCGGCGATCACGATATGCTGCAGCTTGTCGACGAGCGGGTTAAAGTCGTCATCATGAAGAAGGGACCGTCCAACTATGCGGTGTACGACAAGGAGAAGCTGCTGGAAGAGAAACAGCTTACTCCGCAGCAATTTATCGACCTCAAGGGACTGATCGGGGACACTTCGGACAATTACCCCGGCGTCAAAGGGATCGGCGAGAAAACGGCAACGAAGCTGCTCGTCGAGTACGGCTCCATCGACGGCATTTTGGAAAATCTGCATCTCCTGCCGAAAGGCGTTAAAGCGAAGATCGAAGCGGACGTCGAGATGCTGCACCTATGCCGGGAATTGGCAACGATCTATTGCGAGGCGCCCGTCGCCTGCTCTGTGGAGGATTCGCATTGGCGGCCGGATCGTGCGCAGATCGCAACGCTGTTCGAGGAGCTGGAGTTTAACAGTCTCGTCAAAGAGATCGGCAAGCTGATAGAGGTATCCTGAATTCATCGGGATTTGAATCGATAATTCGTTGAAGACTCACAGTCAAATCGGAAGCGAAAACGTACTATTCCAATAAAGCCGCCTCCTCGCGCAGTATGCTATTGTGGAGAGGCGGCGTTATGCTCTTTGCGATAATCCCGGGCGGAGGCCCGGGTTATTTTTTTGAACGTTTTGCCGAAGTGGGAGAAATTGTCGAAGCCGGTCCGGGCCGCGACCTCCGTAATCGGAAGGCGGGACTCGCGGAGCAGCCGCTGCGCTTCCTTGACGCGCGTCAGGTTCAAGTAGTCGATGACGGTAAAGCCGGTTGCCGCCTTGAACGAGCGGCTCATGTGGTACGGGCTGATGTAGAAGCGCTCGGCCAGCTCCCCGATCTTGATCGGCTCGCCGTAGTTGGCGTTCAGGTAGCGCACGATTTCGGACATTTTGCGATACATCGGGGAGCTGAGGGAAGCTTCCGGCGCATGGCCGGCGTGAACGGCGCGCGCGGAGAGCAGCAGCAGCTCGGCGACCGCCGTCTTCAGCGCCAGCTCGAAGCCGGGCGGCCGCGTCCGAAGCTCTTCGAGCATGCGGCTTGTCAGCGCGTCCAGCCGCAGCCGCTGCTCGCCGCGGAGCCGGACGATGGGAGCCGCGGCCTCGAAAGGACCGAGCAGCAGCTCGGCATGCTCGCCGAGTACGTCTCGAACGTAGCGGCCGTCGATATGGACGACGATGCGTTCATGCGCGGGATCGCCGGCCAGCAGCGTGCGGTGAAGCGCGTTCGGGCCGATGAACACGAGATCGCCCGCTTCCACGGCGTACGTCGAATCGCGGACGAAATATTCGCGCGTGCCGGACAGCAGGCAATACAGCTCGAAGTAGGAATGGAAATGATGCGCGTCCATCGTGAAGGGCCGGGTGCGCCGCATGTATTCGATGTAAAAGGAATCGGACAGGCTTCCGTGCTCGAGCCTTTCCGGCAAGGACGATTTTGTCAACGACGCCGCTCCTTCCTTCTTTTCGCGAGGTTATTACGTATTATAGCAAAATATGCGGGATTATTGCGGCATTGAGCAGGAAAGAAGGAGAAAACGTTTCTTGTTTGCTATAAGTTACTCTTATCGGAACAACAATCCAAGCATAAGGGTGAGCGAATATGAGCGACAAGAAAAAGTATGTGTTAGTAGGTTCGGGCGGACGGGCGGAGTTTTTCTATTCGGCGATCGCGACGTCTTTCCGCGATACGTCGGAGCTGCTGGCGTTCTGCGACACGAACCAGACCCGGATGAATTACGCGAATCGGCAGCTGACCGAGCGTTACGGCTATCATGCGGTCTCGACTTACAAGGCCGAGCAGTTCGAAGAGATGATCGCGAAGGAGCGGCCCGACGCCGTCATCGTGACGAGCGTGGACCGAACTCACCATACGTACATCATTCGCGCGATGGAGCTGGGCTGCGACGTCGTGACCGAAAAGCCGATGACGGTGGACGAGAAGAAGTGCCAGGACATTTTGGACGCGGTCGAGCGCACCGGACGTAACGTACGGGTGACGTTCAACTATCGCTATGCGCCGCACCATACGAAAGCCCGCGAGCTGATCGAAGACGGCGCGATCGGCAAAGTCACTTCGGTCCATTTCGAATGGCTGTTGAACACGCAGCACGGGGCGGATTATTTCCGCAGATGGCACCGGGACAAGAGAAACAGCGGCGGCCTGCTCGTTCACAAGTCGACGCACCATTTCGATCTCGTCAACTTCTGGATCGGCTCGGAGCCGGATACGGTGTTCGCTTTCGGGGATTTGCTGTTCTACGGCAAGGAGAACGCGGAGCAGCGCGGAGTGACCAAGTTTTACGACCGCGCGACCGGGAATCCGAACGCCAAGGGCGATCCGTTCGCGCTGCCGCTCGACGAGAACGACAATCTGAAGGCGCTCTATCTGGACGCGGAGCACGAAGACGGCTATCAGCGCGACCAGAGCGTGTTCGGAGACGGCATCAGCATCGAGGATACGATGGGCGTGCTGGTCCGGTACAAGAACAACGCGATTTTGACGTATTCCCTTAACGCCTACCTCCCTTGGGAAGGTTACCGCATCGCGTTTAACGGTACGAAGGGCCGGATCGAGATGACGATCGTCGAGCAATCGTACGTCAACTCGGGCGGCGAGAAAGCCGAGGAAGGCGCGCTGAAAGACAGGTCCATCACGGTGTTTCCGATGTTCGCGGCTCCTTACGAGGTCGAGGTCGAAGAGGGCGAAGGCGGGCACGGCGGCGGCGATCCGGTGCTGCTGAACGATATTTTCGGCGTTCCGACGGAGGATCGGTTCAAGCGGGCGGCGAATCATATCGACGGAGCGAAAAGCATTTTGACGGGCATCGCGGCGAACCGTTCGATCCGGACGGGACAGGCGGTGCGCGTCGACGAGCTGGTCAAATTTCGATGAAGGAGCGATAACGTAGTGAAGGAGTTCATGGGCGAGCAGCACTTTCTGCTTCAGAGCGAGGTTTCGCGGAGACTGTATCACGATTACGCGGCGGGGCAGCCGATTATCGACTATCACTGTCATTTGAATCCGCAGGAAATTTACGAGGACAAGCGTTTCGGCAACCTCGCGGAAATTTGGCTGCACGGGGACCACTACAAGTGGAGAGCGATGCGGGCGAACGGAATCGAGGAAGCGCTTGTGACCGGGGGACCGGGGGTAGACGACTACGACCGTTTCCTCGCGTGGGCGCGAACGGTTCCCGCGACGCTCGGCAATCCGCTGTACCACTGGTCGCATCTCGAGCTGAGACGTTATTTCGGCATCGAGGAGCCGATCAACGAGAAGAATGCGCCGGCGATCTGGGAGAAGGCGAACGCGGTGCTGCGTTCCGAAGGCTTTTCCGTCCGAAAATTGATCCGGGATCAGCGCGTCCGCGTCATCTGCACGACCGACGATCCGACCGATACGCTGGAATACCATGAAGGCATCAAAGGCATCGCCGATTTCGATTGCCTCGTGCTTCCGTCGTTCCGGCCCGACAAGGGGCTGGAAATTCGCCGAGGCACGTTCGTGCCCTGGGTGCGCAAGCTCGGCGAGACGGCAGGGACGAACATCGATACGTACGAGGGCTTCCTGGCGGCGGTAGACAGCCGCATCGCTTTCTTCGCGAAGGTCGGCTGCAAAGTGTCGGACCATGCGCTCGACCGCGTGCTGTACGCCGAGACGAGCCTCGGAGAAGTATCCGACATCTATGCGCGGGCGCTTGGCGGCGAGACGTTGACGCTGGAAGAGGAAAGCAAGTACAAGACGTACACGCTGCTTCACCTGGGCGAGCAGTACAGCAAGCTCGGCTGGACGATGCAGCTGCACATTCACGCGTCCCGGAACAACAACAGCCGTACGTTCTCCCGGCTCGGTCCGGATACCGGCTTTGACTCGATTCACGACGGAGAGTTGGCCTATCCGCTGACGAAGCTGCTGGACGGCATCGACGCCAAAGCCGGCTTGCCGAGAACGATTCTGTACTCGCTCAATCCGAAGGACTATTACGTGCTCGGAACGGTGATGGGCAGCTTCCAGGGCGGCGGCATACCGGGCAAAATCCAGCTCGGCTCGGCTTGGTGGTTCAACGATACGAAGGACGGCATGCTGGAGCAGATGAACGCGCTGGCCAATCTTGGCCTGCTGTCCCGTTTCGTCGGCATGCTGACGGATTCCCGCAGCTTCCTGAGCTATCCGCGCCACGAATATTTCCGCAGAATTTTGTGCGATAGGCTCGGCGAGTGGGTCGAGCGCGGAGAAGCACCGCACGACATGGAGCTGCTCGGAGGAATGGTGCAGGACATCTGCTACCGCAACGCTGAAAATTACTTCGGTTTCTAAACATTAGGACCTTTCCATCCGAAAATAACGTTATTCGGAATGGAGGGGTCTTTTTTCGTGGGTAAAAAGTTTCGTTTCTTGATTAAGGCAGCAGGAGCAGGAGTGCTTGGATTAAGTTTGATAGGGGCGGATGCGGGAACGGATAGGTCTTCAGTTACACAAGAGGAGCAGCAGGCGGGCCAGCTCGCCTGCCCGCGGGAGACGGTCAAGCTGCCGATGAACGCTCGCAAGAGCCTGGACGCTCTTTTTCAATACGAACCGTATGTGTACTATGAATTGGCCAATCCGAAGCTGGCCCGAGTGACGTCGCAAGGCATCGCCGTGCCGCTGGCGAAGGGCGTGACGCAGGTGGAGGTCACGGCGTCCGGGTACGAACGCGAAGCGGCCAGCTGCAGCTTCCGGCTGCAGATCGTAGACCCCGTCAAGTTCAAGCCGGATATCGCGCCGAAGACGGAGTCGGGACAGACGAAGCTGAACGGCCGGAAAGTATACGTCAATACGATCGTGCTGCCGAAGGGGATGCCGACCGGTCTCGGACTCGGGAAGGATGCGCTCGGCAATGCGGAGGCGATGAAGGCGATCGTGACGAGGCATCAGGCGAGCTATGCGATTAACGGCACTTACTTCGCCGCGTACAACGACGAAGTGCCGCTGCCTTACGGCACGCTGGTCAAAGATGGGGAGCTGCTGTTCAATACCGGCAGCTCGGGTACGATAATCGGCTTTGGCGCGGACGGCACGGTGCAGCTTGAGGAAGCGATGCCGAGCATCGTTGGCGGCTTTGACGGATTATACGATGCGGCGCATCGATGGACGGCGAGCTACGTGAACCGTCGCGCCGGCAGCGGGACGACGATCTATACGCCCGATTACGGCGCGAGAATCGGCACCGACAAGGGCGTCATGATCGTCGTCAGCGGAGGCAGAGTCGTCAAAGTAGCAGCCGGAGAAAATGCGAAAATCCCTCGCGACGGCTACGTGATCGTGAACCAGCGCGAAAGCTTGGCGGAGCTGAAGACAACGTTTAAGGTCGGTCGGAAGGTACATTATCGCGTGACGTACTCGAACGCGAAGGGGCGGCTGGTCGAGTGGAACGACGTCGTCACGGCCGTGCAAGCCTGGCCGAAGCTGATCGAAGGCGGCAAGGTCGTCGAGAAAGACGGAGCCGACGCCAAGCGCGCCGCTCGCAGCGGCATCGGGGTTACAAAGGACGGCCGCGTCGTATTGGTGACGACAGGTTCGGCAACGCACGGGGAAGTCGCGGAATTGCTGCGGGCCAAAGGGGCCGTCGAAGCGATGGCGCTGGACGGAGGAGCGTCGGCCGGCATCTACTCCCAAGGGGTTCAGCTGTTCACGCCGGGGCGGAATCTGAGCAACGTGCTGCTGTTTGGCCCAAATTTGCGATGAAGCTAGGTGTGGCGCAACCAGAAGAGTTTTGGTACAATTTGGGCATAATTCGATTGTTCGGTCGTGAAGAACACGCCGCTTGCTCCCTGGTACGGGGAGTGGGCGGCGTTTGTCGTTTCCGGCCGACCCAAGGAGGAGAGAGGCGTGACGATCCCACATGACGAGGCGTTTAAGAAGCTGCTGCAAACTTTTTTCGCGGAGTTTATCGAGCTGTTTTTCCCCGAGTTAAACGCTTTGCTGGATCACAGTCATACGAGGCTGCTGATGCAGGAGCAGCTCGTCGATATTGTCGGCGAGGAGGCGAAAATTCTCGACTTGCTGCTGGAAACTCGCTACAAGGCTCTGGATGCGTACATTCTCGTGCATATGGAGCCGCAAGCGTCGCATCAAAAAAGCTTTCCCGAACGAATGTTCATTTATTTCAGTCGCATGTTCGAGCGTTATCGGAAAACGCATCGATTGATCATTCCAATTGCGATCTTTACGGCGGACGAAGGCGGCGAGGAACTGGATTCGTTTGAGATGGTTATTCCGGGGCGTGAAATCGTCCGGTTTCACTATTGGAAGGTAGAGCTTCGGCGGCATTCCTGGAGGCGGTTCGTGGATTCGGAAAATCCTGTAGCCGCTGCGTTGCTGGCGAAAATGGGTTATAATGAGAAGGAGAAAAAAGAAATGCGCTTGGCGTATTTGCGGATGCTTTTACGGCTTAGAAGGAAGCTGGACGATGCGCGGATGGCGCTGCTGATGTCGGTTGCGGATTTGTATTTCAAACCCGATCTCGAGCAGGATGGGCAGATGCTGCGCGAATTGATGAACGATTATCCGGAGGAAGGGGAAGCGATTATGGAACTGATGCCGGCGTGGGCGCGTACGGGGTATGAGAAGGGCATCGAAGTGGGGCTGTTGAAGGGTAAGGAGCAGGGAGTAGTGGAAGGAAAGGCTGAAGGAAAAGCAGAAGGAAAAGCAGAAGGAAAAGCAGAAGGCATTGCAGAGGAACGGATGATGGTTGTCCGCAAAATGCTTGCAAAAGGCTTGGCAGCGGAACAAGTCGCCGATATGCTCGATCTTTCTCTTGAAGAGGTCAAGACTCTGAGCAAGAGCTAAAAGATCAGGCCCGGAACGGCCGGCGGGAATGCCGACTGTCTTCCGGGCCTGCGTGTCAGGGGTAATCTTGTTCGGCAATCTCGTCCTCGGCTTCGAATTCTCCGGGATAACCGCGCTCCAGACCGGCGTGGAGCTCCCGATTCTCGTACGAGAACGGGTTGGGCGGACGCTGGTCGTCGCGCCACGGCGTGCTCTTGCCGATGGCGTACATCGGAGCGGGGGAACCGTACGGTCCCTCCGGAAACTCTTCGGGAATGAGATCGTTGCGCTGCGACTCCACCGTCGCCAGATCGGTCGTCGGCTGCTTTTTCTCGGAACGGAACGGGAACATGGCGGAACCTCATCTCCTTCGCAGGTTGATCTGATTCCGTTAGAATGTCCGAACCGCGTTTCCGTTAGTCGGTAAAGTTGACGGCCCCGAGCACGAGCGTCAGAAACTGGGCGAGCTCCGCGGCTTCCTCTTCGCTGATGCGGAACGCCGCTTCGAGCACGCCCTCCTCCTCCAGATCGTCGGGGCCGAGAATGGCGCTCCGCCCGAACATCAAGTCGGTGACCAGCTTTTTGCCATAAAAGCGGTTCGTCGTCAGGATGGCCAGATCGAAGCGCTTAAGGCCGGGCGTAATGAACGTAACGAACCGGGTCGACGTCTGCTCCGTCGAATCGGACAGAAAATCGTAATCTTTCAAGACCATGCGGATAAGTCCTCCTTGAAGCGGCTGTTGCCCTTATTATAAATGATCGAAGGGGTCTTGCCTAACCTGGATAATTTTGATAATCTTAAGGTGTTCAATGTTCGCACGATTGAGGAAGCACCTCATCGCCAACCGGCGTGGGGTGCTTTTTGTCGTTTTTTCCCTAACCGGCTCTGCGCGTTTGAACGCATACGATCAAGCCGCTGGATGCGGCCAAGGAGGAATAGGGATGCAAGTGGTGTTTCTGAATCAGTTCGAACGGGTGACGGGGCATGCGGACGAACGGGCGCAAGTGTTCATCGGAGAGTTGCAAGGCATCTGGAGCGTCGGCTGGCGCGCGCTTCAGGGCGCGCAGTCTGAAGTGCAGCATCTGTGGTACGAAGGCATGAGCTGGGAGGAGCTGCTGGCGGCGTTCCGTCACGGGGTAGCCGTCAAGATGAAGGAGGGCTTCAGGCCGCTTCTGGACGGCATGCTGGAGGAGGTGCCGTTCTGGGAGCGCCGGCAAGCGTTGCCGCAGCTGCTGCAGTGCTATGCGGATACGCAAGAAGCCGAGGAAGCCGTATCCGCGCTTCGAGCCTGGAGGAGAGCGAAGGCGATCGAGGAGAAGAAGTCGGCTTATCTGATCGCGACGAACCGGGAAGTGCAGATGCTGGCCGTCTTTGTGCCTCATACGCTGGACGAGCTGGGGGAAATTCCGGGGTTCGGGAAGGTCAAGACCGAGCGGTATGGAGGGGAGATCGTTGCGCTGCTGCAAGGCATGGAGAGGCAGCATAAGTTCCCGCTTAGCGAATGGGTTCCCGGAGCGGTAACCGCGGATCAGCTGTCGACCTGGATGTTCCGGCTTCAGGAGGAGAAGTACGGCAAGAAGCTGGAGGTCGTCAAGGAGAAGCGCTCTCTGTTGGAGGGAATCCGGAGCGGCAAGACGCTTGCGCAGCTGGAGACCGACCTGGGCTGTTCGCGGCGCGCGCTCATCGAGCGGATCGAGCGTCTGGACGAGGAGGGATACGACGTGCTGCCGATCGTGGATCAAGAGCTTGGCGAGATGAGCGCCGAGGAAGCGCTGCAGTTCGAGGCCGCGATCAGCGAGCTCGGAGATCAGTACTTGAAGCCGCTCCTTCGCAAAATATACGGAGAATCGGTGTCCGCAGACGAGGTGGAGACGAAATACGGGAAGCTGCGCATGATGCGCATCCGGCGTCGCCGGTCCGCCGGTAAAGCCGTCTGACGACGCACGAAAGGAGCCGGATTCCGTTTATCGGGATGCGGATACCGGCTCCTTTCGTTGGGCTATGGCAAACTGCGAATTGTCCATCACAGCCAGTCCTTCTTGCGGAACAGATAGAACATGCCGAGACCGATGACCGCCATGCAGCCGATCAGAACGACCGAGCCGTAGGAGAAGTGCATGCCGGGAATAAAGTCGAAGTTCATGCCGTAAATTCCGGTAATGAACGTCAAAGGCATGAAGATAGTCGTAAGCGCGGTAAAGACTCTCATGATTTCGTTCGCGCGGCTCGCCAGGCTGGACTGGTAAGCCTCCCGCAAGTTGCCCATCAGATCGCGGTACGTCTCGAACGTCTCGTAGATTTTGACCGCGTTCTCGTGGATGTCGCCGAAGTACTTCTGCAAATCGTTGTCGATCAGGCGCAAGTCCTTCTTGTTGAGCGTGGCGATCAGGTCGCGCTGAGGTCCGAGCGCCTTCTTCAGCCACAAAATTTCGCTTCGAAGACCGATGATCTCGGTCAGGTGGGACTTCTTCGTGTGCATGAGAATGTCTTCTTCGAGGCTCTCGATGCGGGCTTCGATCCGATCGCCTACCGTAATATAGTTGTCGACGACGAGATCGACGAGGTGGTACAGAAACCGGTCCGCGGTATCGACCTCCTGCTCCCACAGGAGCGGCTTGACGCTGCGAAGCTCGTTGATTTTCTGACGGGTGACCGTGATTAGATAATGGCGGCCAAGGAACAGGTTGAGCGCGCGCAGGAAAATTTCTTCGTCGTCGAACCGGATGCTGTTGATGACAAGGAAGTATTGGTTTTCGTAAATTTCCAGCTTCGGACGCTGCTCCTCATCTGTCAAGCAATCTTCGACGGCCAGGTCGTGCAGACCGAATGCGTGTTGAAGGACGACGAGGTCGTCTGCGTCCGCGTCGATCCAGTAAAATCCGCTCTTTGGCGGAAGCAGCGTATCTTCGATGCTGTCGATAGGCGTGAATACGCCGTTGTTAACCAGTCTGATTTTCATGGGAACCGCTCCTTTGCATGTCCGTTTCCGTGCATGCAGGACGATTCCGTCGGAGCAAATAAGGTTATCCGGAGAAGCCGGACACCGCGAGCTTTACCGCGACGGAGATCGGTCCTGCCATGCGTATGTGATTGCTTTCCGGCTTCGGTTTATCGCCTTCCATGTCCGGCTCCCCCCCTTTTGCAGTCCCTGTGGACTTTGTCGATAAATGCAGTTAACGTGATAAGTATAATCCTCACCCCCCGAACGTTTCAAGGAGAAAATAAGCGGCCTAAGCAAGGCGAACCGCCTGTAAAGGACGCCTTGACTGTCCTCGCGATTTCGGGTACAGTAAAGGTAGTTTTCACGACAACCGACAACCGAATAAAGATGGCCATCTTATCAAGAGCAGGCGGAGGGACTAGCCCTATGAAGCCCGGCAACCGGCGTAGTTATTGAACGCACGGTGCTAATTCTTGCGGAAACGGTATCGTTTCTGACAGATGAGAGGGGCGCGCGTACGATTGATGGATACACGACCCTGATCTCATTTCGGGTCGTTTTTATGTTGGAGAAATGGAATTTCCATTCCGGAGGAGGAATGAGCATGCCGATCAAAGTACCGGACAATTTGCCGGCCAAGGAAGTGCTGGCGCGAGAAAACATCTTCGTCATGGACGAAAGCGTCGCGTATCATCAGGATATTCGCCCGCTGCGGATTGCGATCCTGAATTTGATGCCGACCAAGGAAACGACGGAAACCCAATTGCTTCGCCTGATCGGGAACACGCCGCTGCAGCTGGAAGCGGTGCTGCTGCATCCGAAGACGCATACGTCCAAGAACACGTCTGCGGACCATCTGACCAGCTTCTATAAAACGTTCGACGACATCAAGGACGAACAATACGACGGGATGATCATTACCGGCGCCCCCGTCGAACACTTGCCGTTCGAGAAAGTCGATTACTGGGAAGAGCTAAAGGAGATTATGGATTGGACGGTCGACAACGTGACGTCCACCTTCCATATATGCTGGGGGGCGCAAGCGGGACTGTACCACCACTTCGGCATTCCGAAGTATCCGCTCTCCGAGAAAATGTTCGGCGTCTTCCCGCATGGGGTATCGAAGCCGAATACGCCGCTTCTGCGCGGCTTCGACGAGGTATTCTACGCGCCTCAGTCCCGCCACACCGAGGTGCTGAGGGAGGATGTGTCGAAAGCGCCGGGGTTGGAAATTTTGTCGGAATCGGAGGAAGCGGGCGTCTACATCGCGGCTTCGACGGACGGGAAGCAAATTTTCGTCACCGGGCATTCCGAATACGATCCGCAATCGCTCAAGTGGGAATACGACCGCGACAAGGCCAAGGGGCTCAGAATCAACGTTCCGAAAAACTATTTTCCGAATGACGATCCGGCGAAATTCCCGATGTCCACCTGGCGGGCGCACGGCAATCTGCTGTTCTCCAATTGGTTGAACTACTACGTATACCAGGCAACGCCGTACGAACTCGGCAAGGCAAAGCCACACACGATTCGTTAGGAGGCAAATGAACGATGATGAAGATTGAAAGTCGCCTGGCCCAAATCGGGTCGCAAAACGATCCTCAAACCGGAGCGGTCAGCTTTCCGATCTACCAATCGACGGCTTTCCGCCATCCCCGGCTGGGACAAAGCACGGGCTTCGATTATTCCCGCTCGAAGAGTCCGACGCGCGCTGTGCTGGAAGCAGCCGCGGCCGATCTGGAGAGAGGGGACGCGGGATTCGCGACGAGCTCCGGCATGGCCGCGCTGCAGGTCGTCTTCTCCTTGTTCAGCAGCGGAGATCATCTGCTCGTGTCGCTCGACCTGTACGGAGGGACTTACCGTCTGCTGGAGCAAGTAATGTCCAGATTCGGCGTGACGGCGACCTACATCGATACGAACGACCTGGACACGCTGGAGGCGCACCGCAAGCCGAACACGAAAGCGGTGCTGATCGAGACGCCGACGAACCCGCTCATGATGGTGACGGACATCGCCAAGGTTGCCGCGTGGGCGAAGCGCTTCGACCTGCTCACGATCGTGGACAATACGCTGCTGACGCCGTTCTTCCAACGGCCGATCGAGCTTGGCGCGGACATCGTCGTGCACAGCGCGAGCAAATATTTGGGCGGACACAACGACGTGCTGGCGGGCCTGATCGTGACGAAAGGCGAGAAGCTGTCCGCCGACGTGGCGTTCCTGCACAACTCGATCGGCGCGGTGCTCGGGCCCCAGGATTCCTGGCTGCTGATGCGCGGCATGAAGACGCTCGCTCTGCGGATGGAGCGGCATCAGGCGAACGCGACGCGGATCGCCGAGTGGCTCAAGAGCCATCCTTCCGTCGAATCGGTGTATTATCCGGCGCTGCCGGATCACCCGGGACATGACATTCAGAAGGCCCAGTCTTCCGGCAATACGGGCATTTTCTCCTTCAGAATGAAGGACGCTCGCACGATCGAGCCGATTTTGCGCCACATTAAGCTGATCGCCTTCGCCGAGAGCCTGGGAGGCGGAGAATCCCTCATGACATACCCGGCCGTGCAGACGCACGCGGACATTCCGGAAGAGATTCGCCTCGCGGTCGGCGTGGACGACCGGCTGCTCCGGTTCTCCGTCGGACTCGAGCATGCGGACGATATTTTGGAAGATCTGCGGCAAGCGATCGAGGCCGCGGAGCGGGAAATTAACGGGTAAAACGGATCGGAGGGATTACGGCATGAAATACGATTTCGACAGACGAATCGACCGGACGGGGACGGCCTCCTACAAGTGGGATCAGTCCGAGAGGCTGTTCGGGCGTTCCGATATTTTGCCCTTGTGGGTGGCGGACATGGATTTCGAGCCTCCGCAGGAAGTCGTGGAGGCGATTAAACGCCGGGCGGAGCACGGAATCTACGGATATACGGTGCGGACGCAAGGATACTACGACGCGATTATAGGCTGGCTGTCCCGGCGCCATCAGTGGCGGATCGAGCAGGAGTGGCTGTCTTCCAGCCCGGGCGTCGTGCCGGCGTTGAGCTTGATGGTGCAGACGTTCACGGAGCCGGGGGACGGCGTCATTCTGCAATCGCCTGTCTACTACCCGTTCTACGACGTCATTCTGATGAACGGGCGGAAAGTCGTGAACAATCCGCTCCTGCTTAAGGACGGACGGTACGAGATCGATTTCGAGCTGCTTGAGGAGCAGGCGGCCGGCGGGGCGAAAATGCTGATGCTGTGCTCGCCTCACAACCCCGGCGGCCGCGTGTGGACGCGCGAGGAGTTGGAGCGCATCGCGGAAATCTGCGAGAAGCACGGCTTGCTCGTCGTCGCGGACGAAATCCATCACGATCTCGTCTTCTCCGGACACAAGCACGTGCCTTACGCTTCCTTGTCGGAAGCTTGCGCGCGGCTTTCCGTCACCTGCATCGCGCCGAGCAAGACGTTCAATTTGGCCGGGCTGCAGGCGGCTGCGGTTATCATTCCGAACGCGGACATTCGTCGTAAATACAATGCGGCGCTCAAGACGCTGTCCATTCACATGGAGTCGTATTTCGGCCTGACGGCGACCGAAGCCAGCTATGCGCACGGCGACGAATGGCTGGATCAGTTGCTCGTATACCTGGAAGGCAACCGAGACGCGCTGCTCGCTTACGCAAAGGAACATTTGCCGATGGTGAAGGCGATGTCGCCGGAAGGCACGTATATGGTATGGATGGATTGCAAGGAGATCTCGGACAAGCCTCAAGAGCTCAAGCGGCTCATGTTCGAGAAGGCGGGCGTCGCCTTCAGCGAAGGCTCGGTATTCGGAGAGCAAGGGGCCGGCTATTTGCGCGTGAACCTGGCTTGTCCGCGCTCTTTGCTGCTGGAAGGGCTGGAGAAATTCGCCACAGCCGTGCGAGGCTTGAACGAGGGGCGGCTATAAACGGCGAAACCACAAGAATCTTGTCGATTCTTGTGGTTTTTTTGGTTATTCCCTACCTAATCATGCCCGTTTCATGCTACAATATTTCCAATCTACCCCAAGACAAGGATGATGGGACTTGAAGATCCAGAAGATGATCGACCGGTTTTCCTTGGCATGCCGAATGCTGCTGCCGAACCGGTTGCTTAAGTTCTATCCGCCGGATTTCACCTTGCGCCGTCCAATCGTTTCCTTGTTGAATAAGAGAATCAGACAAGGCAAGGAATGTTACCTGACTTTGTTCAGACTGGATTGCTCTCCTATCAAGCAAGAATTGTCCTGCGGCTACTGGTCCGACTTTCTCGAAGCCGCCCGGAGGCATCTGCGCATTTCAGTAACGAGCCGTTTCGAGGAACCGGACGTAATCGCGGTCTTTCAATATTCCGATTCCGATTTCGTGCTGCTGATTGAGTGCCGGCACGGCAAAGAGAAAACCGATCTCGTTCCCGAGAAGCTGCAGTCCCTGCTGGACGAGGTGCGCGCAGATCTGGAAATCGGACTGGCAGGCTACCGGCCTGAATGGAGAAACGCGCTGACCGTCGTCTCCTCGGCGGTGCCGTTCCCTGCCGGCTGCGCCTCCTCCGTGCCTACCGAGATTTTGCTGCAGGAAAGCTATCAGTCCGCGTTTGCGCTTGCAACGGGAACGATCACGCCCCAGATGCAGCGTCTGCGGAGCGAACTGGAACGCGTTCTGGAGAATGGTTCGATCAGCGTGCTGGCTCAGCCCATCATGAACTTGACGACGGGGGACGTGTTCGGTTGGGAAATTCTGACTCGGGGCCCGGAAGGCACGGTGCTCCACTTCCCGGACGAGTTGTTTAATTTCGCTTCGCAGAGCCGGCTGCTCAGCCGTCTGGAGTTTCTCGTCGTGAAGCGCGCTCTGGAGGAGATCGCCTCCCGCAGCATCAAGGAGCCTATCTTCCTGAATGTAACGGCGGTGACGCTGTCGCATCCCCTCTTCCTGTCCCACGTGCTCGAATGTCTGGAGCGCAACGCGCCGCTCAGCGCCCAACAGGTCTATTTCGAAATTACCGAACGCCACCAGATTACGAATTTCGACGCGATGATCGATATTTTAAGGACGTTCCGGGAGCATGGCTTCCGCTTTGCCGTGGACGATGCCGGCTCGGGCTATTCGAGCCTTCAATGGATCGGGGAGCTCGTTCCGGAGCTGATCAAGGTCGACCGTTCGGTCATTCGTCACGTGGACCGGATCGCCATCAAGGAGTCGCTGCTGCGGGCCATCGTCACGGCCGCGCGGGAGATGAAGTGCGAGATCGTGGCGGAAGGAGTCGAGAGCGAGGAGGAGGCCGACGTCCTGTTCAAGCTGGAAGTGGACATGGGACAAGGGTATTACTTCGCGCGTCCGAACGTGCTGCTGTACGAGCATGAACGGGAGATGTTCCAGGAAACGAAAGACCGGATTCAGCATCGCCGCGGACTTGTCGCCTCTTAGGTGACTCCCGCGGTATTTTTGTGTTACGATGGGATAAGGTTTGAAGAGGACAGCAGTCCAACGAGGAGGAGGGTCCCGAATATGAGTCAAGTGGACCGAATTTTGGAAGGCGCTCTGCAAGGCGCACGGCTTCAATTGGAAGATATCGTTGCTTTGTTCGAGAGCGATGAGATAGAGAAGATGGGGCATGCGGCCAACCGGATCATGCTGGCCAAGCATCCCGAGCCGATCACGACGTTCGTCGTCGGGCGCAACGTCAACTACACGAACGTATGCGACGTCTATTGCCGTTTCTGCGCGTTCTACCGGGCGCCGGGCTCCAAGGAAGGGTACGTGCTCCCGAACGAGGCGATCTTCCGCAAAATCCAGGAGACGATCGACGTAGGCGGCACGGAAATATTGATGCAGGGCGGCACGAATCCGGACTTGCCGTTCAGCTATTATCTCGATTTGCTGCGCGAGATCAAGCAGCGGTTCCCCGGCATTACGATGCATTCGTTCTCCCCGGCGGAAATTCGCAAGATGCAGGTCGTCGCCGGCGACATTCCGATCGAGGACGTCGTCAGACAGCTTCACGAGGCCGGTCTGGACTCGCTTCCGGGCGGCGGCGCGGAAATCCTCGACGATAGAACGCGGAAGAAAATCAGCCGCCTGAAAGGCTCGTGGAAAGACTGGATGGAAGTGATGACGACCGCGCACAAAGTCGGCATGAACACGACGGCGACGATGGTTATCGGCTTCGGCGAGTCGATGGAGGAGCGGGCCCTGCACTTGCTGCGCGTGCGCGACGCCCAGGACGAATGCCTCAACAACGGCTATCCGTCGCCAGGTTTCCTGGCGTTCATCCCGTGGACGTTCCAGCCGGACAACACGAACATGAAGCGCGAGAAGGCTTCGCCGGAGGAATATCTCAAGACGCTGGCGATCAGCCGGATCGCCCTCGACAATATCAAGAACTTCCAGTCGTCGTGGGTGACGATGGGACCGGAGATCGGCAAGCTGTCGCTTCAGTACGGCTGCAACGACTTCGGCAGCACGATGATCGAGGAGAACGTCGTATCGGCCGCCGGCACGACGCATAAGGTCAACATCGAACTTATTCTTAAGCTGATCCGCGAATGCGGCAAAATTCCCGCCCAGCGCAATACGAAGTACGAGCTTCTGAAGGTGTACGGCGAGAATGAGACGGCTGCGAAAGATTACGTCATGCAAAATTAATCCGTAAAATAAGGGCTGCTCCATAAGAGGCTAATTATCGATAGCAGAAGATAAAAGCGCATATATCTCCTTCCGAGTCTATACGATCCTGAAATCCGAATGGTAAACCCGTTGCAAGGTGATTTCAGGACCGTATGAGGCCTTCTCCAGGAGATATATGCGCTCGCTTTTTCTTATCGATAATCCAGACTGTGGGAGGCAGCCCTTTAGCGTCCCATTGCAGCCGCCTGTCCCGCTTTCGCGATGACGGTGCGGTTTTTCCCCGAATGCTTCGCTTCGTAGAGCGCGGCGTCCGCCAGCTTGAACAGTTCCTCTTTGCCCATCCCCGGAACGTACGCGTTCAGCCCGAAGCTGACCGTCACGTTGCTTCCGTCCAGAGCATCGTGGAGAGCCGAAGCGATCTCTTTGCGAATATCCTCGACCAGATCGTAAACTTCCTGAAAGCTTTTCTCCGTAAACAGAATGACGAATTCCTCTCCGCCGTACCTTGCGATAAAGTCGTTGCTACCGGTTTTCGACCGGGCGATCGAAGCGACTTTCCGCAATACCGCGTCTCCCGCTTTATGACCGAACGTGTCGTTCACTTTCTTGAAGTTGTCGATATCCATGATGGCCAGGTGCAGCTGCAGCGTTCCGTTATCCGCCTGCGCCGCGAGGTGGTCCTTGTATTCATGATAGGCCATATGATTGTAAGTATCGGTCAGCGCGTCCGTCTTCGCCAGCTTGTCCATTAGGATCGTGCGCACGAGCAGTTCCTGGTTCGATTCGTACGAGCTGCGCAGATGCGTCAAAATTTCTCTGCCTCTGGCGAGAATGCCGAAGCCGATTCCGCTGTATACGAGCAAGATGATCGCCATCGTCAGCGATCCCGCGGTCGACATGCGTTCTCCGATCTCTCCGTTCATCGCGAGCAAGGCGGCGAAGGCGATGCCCGTAATCAGAATGGCATACAGCAGCTTCTTGTATTGGAAATAAAAAATGCTGATCAGAATCGGAAAAAACAGAAGAAACAGGAGATACTCCAAGGAGGAGTGGACGAAAGTGACCGTGAAGGTCAGCAAAGTGGCGGTCGTAATGAGGATGTAGTCGTGGTGTTTGGACAAGTAACGAACGCTGATTTCCGCGACGAGCAGTATAGTTCCCATGATTGCTGTCGGCCTGACGATGTATAGGGCTATGAATTGCGCGGGCGGTACTTCGGTAACCTGCAAAAAGAGAAATTCCAAAGCGACGGACAGCAGGAACACGATCCAGCAGCCTTGGAGCAGCAGCCGATTCCAACGCTCTTGGCGTACGGAAAACGATGGTAAAGACATAAGGACGTCCTTTCTCGATCAAACTTCATAAAATATACCATAAACGATCTGCCATCGTATATCCCTTTTTGGGCCACCATATAGTTTAAGTAACGAGTCGGAAGGATGGAGGTGGAGAATTGAAGAAGATGGAGTTCGTCGTGGCTTACGCAAGCGATCCTCCTTCGTTGGAACGGCTGGCGGGCATGCTGGGCCGAACGTTCGTCGAGGCGGACGACCCGGTGGACAGCATTCAGTGGGAGCTCAGCCAGGAGGACGGCGTCATTCGCTGTCAATTTCCGATCGGCCCGGGGCCGCAAGCCAAGAAGAGATCGTGCGATCGCGTCGGCAAGGTGCTGGCCGAATATACGCTGTCAGAGCAAGAGCCTTCGCTCCTCAGGAAGCTGTTTCGTTCCAAGTTCGGCTTGAAGGACGAGATGGAAGCCGACGCGTTGATCGCCGAAGCGGTGTCGCTGCTCGACGGCGAACCGGACGCCGTCGGCGGTTGGATGGGCCGGGGCAGGGAGCGCAGGCTGCAGAAGCTGGCGGCCAGGTTCTCGCGCTATTTGGAGGAGCATGAGCGGTTGAATCTGGAAGGATTCCTTCGTTTTCGCCTGGCGGATTACAGGGCGGAAGTGAAGGAAGCCGCCGAAGCCGCGATCGAGGAAAGAATGATGGAACGCCAATATCAGGAATTCATGTCTCTGCTCAAGTCGATGGTGGAATGGCAGGAGACGAGGACGTCGACGGTTCACGTGCTGCACTCGGGCGGGCATGCCTTCCGGTTGCTGGACGAGGAGATGCGTCCTCTCGAGCAGACGGGCGAAGCGGAGTCCGATACGATGGGACATTCGAAAGCAGGCGAGGAGGAAGGCCGGGAAGAGGCGGAGGAAGAAAGCTTGGTGGTAAGCCGCCTGCTTGCCGCGTCGCCCCGTCAGCTCTACATCCACACGCCGGAGCCGGAATCGCAGGTCATTCGCACGATTATCGGCATTTTCGGAGACCGGGCGGAGCTGTACCCCGATCTGCCCGCCCATTAAGGGCGGGACGAACTTGACGGATATCGACCGCAATCGATATAATGAACGATATGAATCCACAATTCAAAAGCGATGAGAAAGACAACGCTGTCTGAACCGGACGGTCCAGAGAGAGGAACCCCAGGCTGCAAGTTCCTCCCGCAACCGGCTGACAGATACCCCTTTCGAGCTGCAGGGATGAACCGACGGACGCCTATCGTCGCCGTGCCAGTATTTCCTGCCGGGTCATGACCGTTAGCTTCATGCCAGAGGATCGGCATTCGCGCCGATCGATGGAGGGTGGAACCACGGGCCGCATACAGAGCACCCGTCCCTTTCGGGACGCGGTGCTTTTTTTGTTCCCGACGACAAGCGAGGGTTCAAAGGGGTCAATCAGAAGGAGGCATTCGGAAATGTCAGTACAGGTAAAATTGCCGGACGGAGCCGTTCGCTCCTACGAGGCGGGGGTTACCGTCGAAGAGGTGGCGCAATCGATCAGCCCGGGGCTGCGGAAGGTGGCGGTCGTCGGCAAGGTGGACGGCCAGGTCGTCGACCTGAATACGCCGATCGAGAGCGACGCCGCTCTCGAAATCGTGACGCTGGACAATGCGGAAGGGCTTGAAGTGATGCGGCACAGCACGGCGCATTTGCTGGCTCAGGCGCTTAAGCGGGTATACGGAGCGGACAAGGTCAAGCTCGGCATCGGGCCGGTCATCGAGGACGGCTTCTACTACGATATCGACATGGAACAGTCGATCACACCGGAAGACTTGCCGGCGATCGAGAAGGAAATGGAGAAGATCGTCAAAGAGAACTTGCCGATCTCCAGACGCGAGGTAAGCCGGGAAGAGGCGCTTCGCATTTTCGGGGAAATCGACGATCCGCTGAAGCTGGAGCTCATTCGCGATTTGCCGGAAGGCGTCGCCATTACGATCTACGATCAGGGCGAGTTTTTCGATTTGTGCCGCGGGCCGCACTTGCCGTCCACGGGCCGCATCAAGTCGTTCAAGCTGCTGAGCGTGGCGGGCGCGTATTGGCGCGGAGACAGCAAGAACAAAATGCTGCAGCGGATTTACGGCACGGCGTTCGCGAAGAAGGCGGAGCTGGACGAGCATCTGCACTTCCTGGAAGAAGCGAAGAAGCGGGATCACCGCAAGCTGGGCCGCGAGCTGAAAATGTTCGCGTTCTCCCGCGAGGTCGGCCAAGGGTTGCCGTTGTGGCTTCCGTACGGGGCGAAGCTGCGCCGGACGCTGGAACGCTATATCGTCGATCTGGAGGAAAGACTCGGCTACACCCACGTCTATACGCCGGTTCTCGCCAACGTGGAGCTGTACAAGATTTCCGGCCACTGGGAGCACTATCAAGAGGACATGTTCCCCAAGATGGAGCTGGACAACGAGGAGCTGGTGCTCCGTCCGATGAACTGCCCGCACCATATGATGGTGTACAAGAGCGACATGCGAAGCTACCGCGACCTGCCGATCCGCATCGCCGAGCTCGGCACGATGCACCGCTACGAAATGTCCGGGGCGCTGACCGGCTTGCACCGGGTTCGCGCGATGACGCTTAACGACGCCCATATTTTCTGCCGGCAGGATCAGATCAAGGAGGAGTTTACGCGCGTCGTGAACTTGATCCGTCAGGTGTACGAAGATTTCGGCATCAAGGAATACCGCTTCCGCCTGTCGTACCGCGATCCTAAGGATACCGAGAAGTACTGGCCGGACGACGAGATGTGGGAGACGTCCCAGCGCATGCTGCGCGAAGTCGTCGAAGAGCTTGGCCTGCCGTTCTTCGAAGCCGAAGGGGAAGCCGCGTTCTACGGTCCGAAGCTGGACGTGCAGATCAAGACCGCGCTGGGCAAGGAAGAGACGCTATCGACCGCTCAGCTCGACGTGCTGCTGCCGGAACGCTTCCAACTGGAATATGTGGGCGACGACGGCAAGAAGCATCGTCCGGTCGTCATTCACCGCGGCATCATCAGCACGATGGAGCGCATGACCGCGTTCCTGCTGGAAAACTTCGCCGGCGCGCTGCCGCTCTGGCTCTGCCCGGTCCAGGCGAAGCTTATCCCGGTTAATCCGGTGTACGAGCCGTACGTGAAGCAGGTCGAGGAGAAGCTTCAGCTGGCGGGAGTCCGCGTCGAATCGGATCTGCGCAACGAGAAGCTCGGCTACAAAATCCGCGAAGCGCAGCTCGAGAAAATTCCGTATATGCTCGTCATCGGCGAGCAGGAGTCCGCGAACGGCACCGTCTCCGTGCGCCGCCGTGGAGAAGGGGATCTCGGCGCGCAATCGATGGAAGATTTCGTGGCTTGCATTACCGGAGAAATCGCGTCCAAACGCGTCGACTGACCGAGGCGGACAAGCGAGGGACTGTCTCCCGATTGAGGGGGCGGTCCCTCTTTATTTTCGCTCGACTGCGCCTGTCGTTTATTTCCTACAAAATGTAAATTATTCTCTTTTTATCGCGGTTGTGATAGAATAGGAGTACTTTAATCAAGCATCCGTTTAGGGGTGGCCGGGTACATGAACTTCCTCCGCGATTCTCATTTGCCTGAAGCGTTTCAGTCGGAAGACGAAGTGTTGGTCGAGCTGTATTCCCAGATGTTAAAGGTCGTTCGCCACAAGCTGTGGCATAAGAGCGATGCGGTGGACGTCGTGCAGGAGGCCTGGGTGCGCATATTGGAGAAGAGCTCCACGCTGAGGGACAAGGAGAAGCTGATTCCTTGGGCGAAAGCAATCGCTTACAATCTCGCCTCGAACGCGAACCGCGCAAGGCGCCGCGAAGCCAACTACGAAGATCTGGAGAACGAGATCGCCAGCCCGACGTTCGTCTTCGAACCTGAATCGATGATGGAACTGTCCGATCTGCTCGGACGGTTAGATCCGACGACAAGGACGCTGTTGCTTTATAAGTTTTATTACGGGCTGAAGGATGCCGAGATCGCGGCTGCGTTGGATCTGCCGGTCGGCACGGTCAAGGCCCGTATTCACAGGGGCAAGGCCAGGTTGAGAACGCAGGCCGACGACGAGAACCGGCATAATACATAATGCTTTCTCCCTCTGTCCATGCTATGGGTGGAGGTGAGGAAGACAGTGGCAAAGAACAAGAAGCAGAAGCTGGGCAACTCGAACGCCTATCAAGAAGAATTCGCTTCGGAGCTGAATGAGAATAACGCGGCTGCCAACGGCAAAGCCGCTCAGAAGAACAACTCCAAACGTTAAACGACGCGAGTCGATTCGCGCGGGCCGATTGGCGGAGAAGCTTTACGAATACGCGTTAACGCGAAAGGGACCTTACAGGTCCCTTTCTTTTTGTAGAAAAACCTTATATAATGTTAGGAAAACTAACGTATTAATGACAAATACGTCTGGAGTGGTGGAGATGGGGGATTGGCGGCGTTGGTTGAAGGGAGAAGGAACAGAAACGGATAAGCGGATTTCGAGCGCGCCGGGCCGAACGGCTGTTGCCGATCGCGAAGCGGGCGCGTCCGCAGGGGCGAATCCGGAAGCTCTCCGGCAAATGATCGAAGAGGCGGTCGTCATTGCCGATCGGCTGCAGGCCGCGGTATCCGAAGTGGATTCCAGCATGGGCCAGCTTGACGGAATCGCCGACAGGGCCGCCAAGCAGGAGGAGAAGCTCCGGCAGAACGCCCAAACCGCAATGCGCCGCCTGGAGGAGGCTTTCTCTTCCCTGCAGGAGGTGTCCGCTTCTTCGCAAGAAATTCGCAGCGTTACCGAGGAGCTCAGCTCTCAGAGCAAAAATGCGCGGGAAGTCGTCGTCGAAGTATGCCGATCGTTGACGCATACGGACGAAGTAATGAATGACCTGTCCCGCAATCACGGCACGATGGAGGAGCGGGTCAATGCCCTGATCGCGCAAGCGTCCAAAATCGGCGAGATCAACGGATGGATTCAGGAGATCGTGTCCCAGACGTCGCTGCTCGCTCTGAACGCCGCGATCGAGGCGGCTCATGCGGGCGAGCATGGACGCGGCTTCTCCGTCGTCGCCCAGGAAATCCGCAAGCTGGCGGAGCAGAGCGCCCAAGCGATCAAAAATTCGACAGGCATCGTGCAAAGCATCGAGGCCGGTATCCGGCAAGTCGTCAGCTCGGTCGAAGGGGAGAAGAAGTCCGTGGCGCTCGGACTGCAGGAAATGAGCAAAACCCGAGAGCGCATGGACGTCATCTTCAACTCCTTCCTCGGAGTGGACGAGCATGTCGGCAAAACGCTGGAATACGCGGTGGAGCAAGCCGAACGGACGACGGCCACGAGCGCGATGCTGGAGGACGTCGTGGAATCGGTCGGCAATACGCTTAGCAGCGTGGACGAGACGCTGGCGCAGAACGACAGGCAGCGCGCGGAGATCGCCAACCTTGCTCGCGTATCTGAGGAGCTGAAGGAAGCGTCCGAAGAGCTCGTGTCCGCCGTGCAGAATGCCGGAGGACGCGCCTGGGAAGGAGCGGCCGCGTCGGATACGGCCAGATGGACCGACCTGCTGCGCACGATCGTCTCCGATCCCGCGCTGGCGGACTTGTCCGAGGAGGTCCACCGAAGCGTGCTTGGCGGATGGCTGAAGCGTTCCTCCGGCATGGAGGCGATCTGGTCGAACCGCAGCGACGGGTCGTTCGTATTCTCCGAGCCGGCCGCCGGGCTGCTGAACGCCAGAGGGCGCGAATGGTGGAAGCGGGCGATGAACGGAGAGACGTTCGTATCGGAAGTGTACATATCCGCGATCACGAAGAAGCCGTGTCTGACGGTATCCATGCCGCTGCGCCGGGGCGACGGATCGGCGTTCGGGGTAGTCGGCATAGACATCGCGATTTCCTAGGCGTTTCATTTTATATAGATATAAGAGGCCGCTTCGCGGATCGTCGATAAGACGGTCGGGGGCGGCCTTAGTCGTCCGTTCGGCGGCATATCGGTCTGCAGACCGAGGCCAACTTCCACCCCGCGCCGCTATTGTGCAGACGAGGTGTTCCGCTATACTGAATACAACGAGTTAACATAAGCGAGCGAGTTGGAGGACAGGGATATGAATACATCAATCGTTCACCGGCTCCTATGGGGAGCGTTCATCGTCATCGTAGGCGTCGTGTTTCTACTGAATCAAGTCGGGCTGATCTCGATGGACATTGGGGATTTGTTCCGCACCTATTGGCCGGTAGTTCTGATCGTGTTCGGTCTGCAGGGCATGCTGCTGCAGCAAGTGTGGTGGAATTTGCTGACGGTCATCATCGGCTGTTATTTTCTCGGGAGAAACCTCGAGCTGCTGGAGTGGAGCTTCGGCGACTTCGCCCGGATTCTGGGGCCGGTAGCGATTATTTTGTTCGGATTAAGCTTGATCTTCAGAGGTAACCGTCCGTCGCGCCGGCATCGGCATCAGCATGGGCATTCGCACCAGAAGCACGAAGGATGGAATCCCGTACACCCCGGGTCGCCGCATGAACCGCCGATTCCGCCCGTGCCTCCGGGACCGCCTCCCGCGCCTCCCGAGCTGGAGGAATTCGAGAGACGATCTTCGATCAACCTGGGCAAGGAGCCGAAAGCGGAGGAGCAGCCTCACGCTTACGACTTCTCTCGCAGGGGGCCGACGACCCCGCCGCCGCCGAACTCGGGTCCTTATTGGAAGGACGGAGCGGGGCCCCAGGACGGATGGTGGGATTCGAAGGATTGGAAGCACGGCTGCAAAAACTCCCACAGCCGCTTCATCGGGGACGTTCACCTTGGCAACGATTACTGGGAGCTGCGGCCGATGAATATCTCCCATTTTATCGGAGATACGACGCTGGATCTGACGAAGGCGCAAATTCCGGTCGGCGAAACCCGGGTGTACGTGTCTTCTTTCATCGGCGACGTCAAAGTATTCGTGCCCAACGATCTAGGAGTAGGCATTCAGGTCGTCTCGAGCAGTCTGATTGGCGACGTCAAAGTGCTGGGGCAGAAGCGCGGAGGTTTGTTTAACCAGATGACCGTGGAAACGCCGTTTTTCCCGGATTCGGACAAACGGGTCGTACTGATCGTCAGCAGCTTCATCGGCGATGTGCGCGTGACGAAGGTAGGTTAACCGATGGTCAGAAAAGTTCGCACGAGCAAATGGGCTTCCTCGATCTATGCCGGACTGGCGACGATCGTTCTCATGTTCGTTCTGTACTATGGCGTAATCGTGTTCACGGACTCCGTGCCGCATCTGGAGACGTGGCTGACCTGGACGGGAACGTTGGCCGTGCTGCAGATGGCGCTCACGTACCAGGTCGGCCAGCGCATGCAGCGCAAGATCGACCAGTTGCAGCTCGCGATGAAGCACGCTTCGGCGGGCAATTGGAACTACCGGCTTCCGGAAGAGGAAGGGGACGCCTTCTCCGGAGTGTATCGCGAGGTCAACGCGATGATGGGACAATTGGAGTCGCGCATCAAGCTGCTGCAGCGCCTCGGGGAGAAGGAAGCGCTCGAGGAAATGATAACGACGGAAGACGCTGTGCTCGAGGAGAGGAAACGTCTGGCGAGGGATCTCCACGACACGGTCAGCCAGCAATTGTTCGCACTGCATATGTCTGCTTCTTCTTTGCCGATGCTGATCGAAAGGGATATGAAACACGCGCAGCAGGTGATGGGGCAGTTGATCGCGATGTCCTCGACGGCGCAAAAGCAGATGAGAGGTTTGATCGCGCAGCTGCGGCCGATGGAGCTTCAGGGCAAGACGCTGGAGGAGGCCTTGAACCGCTGGTTCCCCGACTATTGTCGGCAGAACGGGCTGCAGGGCACGCTGGATATCCAGATCGGAGACCGGATATCGGAAGCGAAGGAGCATCAATTGTTCCTCATCATTCAGGAAGCGATGGCGAATGTCGTCAAGCATGCGGAGGCCCAGAGCGTCCGCTTGCTGCTTGGAGACACCGGCACGCAAATTTCTCTGTCTATCGAGGACAACGGGCTCGGATTCAAGGGCGGGCAAGTCAGACCGGGAGGCTACGGCTTGTCGACGATGCGCGAACGCGCGCAGAAGCTGGGCGGAGACGCGGAAATCGTGACGAAGCCGGGCTCGGGTACGAGAGTCCGGGTGTGGGTTCCGAAATTTGCACCGGAGCCGGACGAGCCGGAGGAAATCGTAGAAGACAAGGAACAAGGAGCGAATGCGAAGTGACGGGAACTGGAACGGGGACGACGTGGAAAGTGCTGATCGTCGACGATCACGAGATGGTGCGGATGGGGCTTCGCACTTATTTGATGCTGGATTCGAGGTTCGAGGTGATCGGCGAAGCCGGCGGCGGCCGCGAAGCGATCGACAAGCTGGAGCGGGGCGGCTTCGACGGGCAGATGCCGCAGATCGTCCTGATGGATCTGATGATGCCGGAGATGAACGGCGTCGAGACGACGCGGGAGCTACTGGCGCGCTATCCGGGACTTAAGATCATCATTCTGACGAGCTTCCTGGAGGACGAGAAAGTCGTCGAAGCGATCGAAGCCGGCGCGGTCAGCTACGTGCTGAAGACGGTGTCCGCCGACGAACTGATCTACGCGATGCAGGGCGCGGTCAAAAATATGCCGGTCATGAGCGGAGACGTCTCCCAGGCGCTGACGCGGGGGCTTCGCAAGCGTTCTGCGAGCACGGAGGTCGAAGGACTGACCGAACGCGAGCGCGAGGTGCTGCTGCTCATCGCCGAAGGCCGGAGCAACAAGGAAATTGGCGACGAGCTGCACATCAGCATCAAGACGGTGAAGACGCACGTCAGCAACTTGCTCATGAAGTGCGAACTCGAAGACCGTACGCAGTTGGCCATATTCGCGCATCGTAAAGGCTGGGTCAAGGAAGCTTGATTGATGCGGGGATAAATGGGCGGCACGAGGGAAGTCTAGTAGAGGTACTTTAGTAAGAATAAAAGGCGGTATCTCGGCATGCACGTATTGGATTCTTCCTTGACTTCGCAAGTCCACGATTACGGCGTTTCCCGCACGTTGCTGACGGAGCGGGGCTTTGCTCTGGGCGGCAATTGGGATTACGATCACGGCTCGTTCGATTGCGCGCTGGACGACGCGAACAAAGTATGGCTCAGACTGCCGTTCGACGTGACGGCGGGAACGCTCGACGAAGAAGCCGAACCGATGGATACGGAAATCCGGTTCGGCCAGCCTTACGTTCTCAAGCATGTGTATAACGAAGGTTTGGACGGCAGCGCGCGGGCGAGCGCGTTCGGCGGTCTGCTCAATCAATTTTCCGATCCGGTAGACCCGGACGGCGCGATCGAGAGCTCGTGGATCGAGAAAGCCCGGCGCAAGCTCGACGAGATCGAGGCGCTCTATCCCCGGTGACAGCGGGCTGCGAATAAGTCGCGGCCGCAAGAGGTGCATGCGATCTTCTCGCGAAGGAGGCGCATGCACTTTTTTCAACCGACAAAACGCATTCATCGTCCAGGTGACGCCGAAGGCGTTTTTGCTTGAGTTTTTGCTGCTACTTTTACTTCGTCTTCATTTCCGTTTAAGATAGTTTTAAGGAATGGAGTTTATGATACGGATACAAGATCAGAACGGCGACAGCCGGCAAGGCTGCGCGAGGAGGTAATTCCTATGGAAGACGAAAACAAAAAAACGGAACAACCGCAGGGATTCACATACGAAGGAGAGAAGCGGGACGATCCTTACGGGGAGACTCGCAGAGACGCGGAGCCGTACACGTTCGGCCCGTTCGGCGGCGCAGGCCGTCCGTACGGAGAGGAAGCTCCGAGACAGGACGTCGTGGAGATCGCGCCTGCGCCCGCGACGAAGGAGTATCGGCCGTTTACCGTATCCGGGGGAACGGTCAAGAGCGACTGGAACGCCAAGCCTCCGCGCAGAACGTCGTTCCGCGCGATCTTCGCCTCGTTCCTGGCGGGCGTCATCGTCGTCGGCGCCTTGATGTTTACGGCGGATCGGCAAAACTGGTTTACGGGCGAGCTGTTCGGCGGAACGCCGCAGGCGCAGAACACGACGGCGAAGCCGGTGAACAATCCGGTGAACAACGCCGAGGACGTCGTCCGCCCGAACAATATCGCCAAAATATTCGAGCAGGCTTCCCCGGCGGTCGTCAAGGTGGAAACCTTCGCGAAAGCCCGCCAAGGCACGACTTGGGAGGATGAGTTCTTCCGCCAGTTCTTCGGCGACAATTATAGAAGCAACCGAGGCGGAGAAGGCGAGGGAGACTTGCAGGAGAGCGGCATGGGCTCGGGATTCCTGTTCGACTCGACCGGCTATATTTTGACGAACCAGCACGTCATCGAAGGCGCGGATCAAATTAAGGTTACGGTCGAAGGCCACGACGAGCCGTACACCGCCAAGCTGCTCGGTACGAGTCCTGAACTGGATCTGGCCGTACTGAAAATCGAAGGCAACGATTTCCCGACGCTTAAGCTCGGCGACTCGAGCAGCATGAACATGGGCGACTGGGTCGTCGCGATCGGCAACCCGGTCGGCTTCGAGCATACGATCACGGTCGGCGTGCTCAGCTCCAACGAACGCGAGATCACGATTCAAGACAGCAGCGGCAGCACGCGTAAATACCAGCACTTGCTGCAGACGGACGCTTCGATTAACCCCGGCAACTCGGGGGGGCCGCTGCTGAACCTGAGCGGCGAAGTCATCGGCATCAATACGGCTGTCAGCACGCAGGCTCAAGGCATCGGGTTCGCGATTCCGACGAGCACGATAACCGAAGTGCTGGAGAACCTGAAGACCAACACGAAAATTCCTCAGAAACCCGTACCTTTCATCGGAGCGACTCTGATGGATGTGAACGAAGAGATCGCCCAGCAGCTTGGCATTGAGAAAGATACGAAAGGCTCGTTCGTGCGCGAGGTTATTTTCAACTCTCCGGCTTACAGAGGCGATCTGCGGCAGTACGACGTCATTACCGGCATGGACGGCACGGCTTACAAGAACAAAGACGAATTGATCGCGGCCATCCAGAAAAAAGAAGTAGGCGCCAAGGTGACGCTCGACGTGCTTCGCGGAGGCAAGGAAGTGGATATCATCGTGGAGATCGGCGACAAGAACGAATTCAACGTTCAGCAGTAAGCTTGAGAGAATAAGTTGGATAGAGCGGGAGACCGATTCGGGTTCCCGCTCTCGTCGGTAGAGGAGGACGTTCCCTGTGAGACCCCGTATTGCGGTTATTGACGACGACGAGAAAATAACGGCGCTGCTGAGGCGCAGTCTGGCATTCGAGGGCTATGAGGTAATGACGGCTTCGGACGGTTCCGAGGGGCTGAAGCTGATCGGACAGAAGGCGGCCGATCTGGTCATTCTCGATGTGATGATGCCGAAGATGGACGGCTGGGAAGTGTGCAGAAGACTGCGTGAGGCGGGCATCGTCTCGCCGATTCTGCTGCTGACCGCCAAGGATGAAGTATCGGATAGAGTGCGCGGGCTGGATCTGGGCGCCGACGATTACCTGGTCAAGCCGTTCGCGCTCGAAGAGCTGATGGCTCGCGTCAGGGCGCTGCTTCGCAGGCGGTCGGACAGAACCGAAGAAGGCGGCCAGTTCCGCTACGAGGACTTGGTCATGGACGTGGACGGCCGCGAGATTATGCGCGGCGAGCGCCGCATCGAGCTGACGGCCAAAGAGTTCGACCTGCTGCATCTGTTCCTGCAAAATCCGAAGCGCGTGCTGTCGCGCGATCTGATCATGGAAAGAATATGGGGCTACGATTACAGCGGGGAATCCAACGTGCTTGAAGTGTACGTCGCGATGCTCAGGCAGAAGCTCGAAGAGAACGGGGAGAAAAGGCTGATTCAAACCGTCAGAGGAGCCGGGTACGTCCTGAAGGGAGACAGCTGAGCATGTCCATCCGGCTGCGGTTGACTTTGTGGTATTCGGGGCTGCTGGCGGTAACTTTGGTCGCTTTCGGCGTCATTATTTACGGAATCGTGCAAAACAATACGATGTCGTCGTTGAAGGATCAACTAAGGCGCATTAGCGAAGAGACTCAGGTTAGAATGACGAGTCAAGGCAGAATGGGGCAAGGGGTTAATCTAAGCGGAGTACTGAGAAGCGCGATCGACTACAACTCGTTCTTTATTCAAATCGTCAACTATACGCCAACGATCACCGGGGTTGTCGACGACAAAACTCCGAATATGCGTCCTTCGGCGAATAGGCCGGAGCTGACATTTTCGTTTCCCAGACAGAATGAGGTAAGCTCTGACAAGTACGCTTTCGTGAATCGCGAGATCGAGGGAGTTCCTTTCATCGTGCTGGAAAAGCCTATCCTCTACAGCGATACCGTAGTCGGGCTGCTTCAGGTCGGAGCTTGGACAGGGCGGGAAGAGCAATTACTGCACCAGCTGCGCTCGATCCTATGGTTCGCGGGAGCAGCCGGCCTGATCGCCGCCTTCCTGCTCGGCATGTTCCTGTCGCGCAAGGCGCTGATGCCGATTAACCGCGTCACTGAAGCGGCGGAGCGCATCCAGAGCGGCTCGGAGCTGAGTCTGAGAATTCCACGGGAGAAGCCGAACGACGAGATCGGCCGACTGACCGATACGCTGAACGCGATGCTGTCGGGCGTGGAGCGGGCGTACAAAAACCTGGAGGACTCCAATACGGCTCAGAGGCGCTTCGTCTCCGACGCGTCGCACGAGCTGCGGACTCCGCTGACGACGATCCGGGGCAACGTCGACTTGCTCGAGAAGATTTGGTCGAGCGAGGAGGAGGAACAGCCGGTTTCAGTGGAAGCTAACACCCTGTCGGCGCCATCCGCTTCCGCCCTGTCGGAGACCGAGAAACGCGACATGTCGCTCGAATCGATACGCGATATTGCCGACGAAGCCAGGCGCATGAGCGGATTGGTCAACCATCTGCTGTCGCTGGCGAGGGCGGATGCCGGTTACGTGATGGAGATGAGCGCCGTGGAGCTGCGTCCGCTTGCGGAAGAGGCGGCGAGAAGAGCGGCTTTCCTGCCGAGGAAGGCGGAATGGGCGGCCGGGCCGCTGGAGGCGCTCGACGGCGTCAGGGTGCGGGGCAATCGCGATTATTTGCTGCAGCTTCTGTTTATTCTGATCGAGAATGGCTTCAAGTACACGCCTTCCGGCGTTGTCCGTCTGTACGCGACGCGTCGGGACAATGCGGTTGGGCTGTCCGTGGCCGATACCGGCATCGGCATCGCGGAGGATGAGGTGCCGCATATATTCGAACGGTTCTATCGCGTGGACGTTTCGCGCGGCGAAACTTCGGGCACGGGGCTCGGACTGTCGATCGCCAAATGGATCGCCGACATGCACCACGCCCGGATCGAGGTGCGGACGAGGCTGAGCGAAGGAACGGTGTTTACGGTATGGCTGCCCGTACAGCAAGGGGACGAAGCCTGACGTCATGCTTGCTTGATCTTTCGGAAGACGGCGTCGAGGCACATTTTTGGCCTTCGCCTCGCGGCTAGGGGTAGCGCCGAGGCACTATTTTGGCCTTGGCCCCGCGGCTTTGGGAGCGCCGAGGCACTTTTTTGGCCTTGGCCCCGCGGCTTTGGGAGCGCCGAGGCACTTTTTTGGCCTTGGCCCCGCGGCTTTGGGAGCGCCGGGGCACTTT
>NZ_JBEPYQ010000064.1:0-39027 GCF_041641335.1 Cohnella sp.
CAATGCGATTGCCGCCCGGCGCGGCGATGGACGCTCCGCCACTGATCAGCGCGCCCAGCTTGTTCTCCAAGGCCGCGATCTGCTGCTTTAATTGGCCGATTTCTCCCCGGCTCACGCCCGCCTCGGCGGAGACTGGCGCGGACGATTGCTCGCCGGCGTCGCCGGAGCACAGCTTGAGCAGCGCAATCTCGAACATCGTTTGAGGATGCGCCGCGTATTTCATTTCGCTTTGATAACGATTCAACAGATCAATGATAGCAAATAACCGCTCGCGAGAAAATCCGGAAGCCATTTCCTTAAGCTCGGCAGGATTAGCCACTCTTCCCGAAGAGTCGCCGGCTTCCGGAGCAAGCTGCGCCAGCAGCAGATCGCGGAAGTAGTGCATCAGCTGCTCCAGACATTTGTCCGCGCTCTTCCCCGCTTTCATCATTTCGTCGATCTCGATCAGCACTTTGGAAGCGTCGTTCTCCCGGATGGCGGCCGCCAGTCTGGAGAACTGCTCGGAAGGCAGCCCTCCCGTCGCTTCGACCGCTTGATCCAGACTGACCCGTCCGCCCGTAAACGAGGAAATTTGATCAAGCAGACTGAGCGCGTCCCGCATGCCCCCATCGGACAGTCGGGCGATGTATCGAAGCGCTTCGTCTTCCGCGGAGATGCCTTCCTCCGCGCATATCTCCTTCATCAGCCCCGTCTGCTCCTCCAACGGAACCCGTCGGAAGTCGAATCTCTGACAGCGCGAGATGATCGTCGGAGGCAGCTTGTGCGGCTCCGTCGTCGCGAGGACGAACATCACGTGGCCCGGCGGTTCCTCCAGCGTCTTCAGCAACGCGTTGAAAGCCTCCGTAGTTAACATATGGACTTCATCGATAATATACACTTTGCGCCGCACTTCGGTCGGCGAATATTTGACTTTATCGCGAATGTCGCGAATTTCCTCCACGCCGCGATTGGAGGCCGCATCGATCTCGACGACGTCCATGACCGAACCGCCGGTAATCCGCTCGCATTGCGAACACGAGTTGCACGGCTCGGGCGAGGGGCCGTGTTCGCAGTTGACCGCTTTCGCCAATATTTTCGCCGCGCTGGTCTTCCCCGTTCCTCTGGGTCCGCTGAACAGATAGGCGTGAGAGAGCCGATCTTCGCGAATCGCGTTCTGTAAAGTCTGTACGATATGCTGCTGCCCGACCATGTCCTTGAACGTCTGGGGACGCCAGGCCCGGTACAAAGCCAAATGTGCCATTGCTTGTCGCTCCCGTCGGCTTGCCGTTTCACCCATTATACATCATCGGATGGATGCGCTCCACCTTCAAGAACAGGGAAGACTGACGACGAACAGCGTTCCGCCCCCGTCCGAGGCCACTTCGATGCTTCCTCCCAATTCGTCCACGATCCGTTGGCAGACGGACAACCCCAGTCCCGTGCCTTGGGGCTTGGTCGTGAAGAACGGATCGAATACCTTCTCCAGCACCTCGGGCGGAATTCCCGGTCCCGTATCCCGGAACTCCACCGCAACCCGGTTCGACTCCTCCGCGCTGCAGCACTCGCGAATTATTAAAGTCCCTCCTCCGTCCATCGCTTCGATCGCGTTTTTCCCCAAGTTCAGGAATACCTGCTTCAGCAGCTCCTTGTCCGCCAATATCGGAGGCATTTCAGGCTTGGGGTAATAAATCACCGTTACGTTGTGCAGCAGCGCTTCGTTGCGGATCATCGGCAAAATTTCCTGGATGATCCCCCCGACTCTCATCGATACTTGCCGTAATTCCTTGGGCTTGCTGAGCAGCAAAAATTCGCTGACCAGATCGTTCACCCTATCCAGCTCGGACAATACGATGCCGACGAACTCTTGCTCTTTCTCCATATCGCGATCCCTAAGGGACTTATTCAGAAGCTGCATGAATCCTTTGATGGCCGTTAGCGGATTGCGAATCTCGTGAGCCGTGCCCGCCGCGATCTGACCGATCGTCTTCAGCCGGTCCGAACGCCGGACCTGCTCCTCCAATGCCATTCTGTGCGACACGTCGCGGAACAGCACGAAAGCGCCCGTCCGCTCCTCCCCTTCCGTCAAGCTCTCGCCGTCGATCATAAGCATATGCACCTGCTTGTCCTGCTTCCAGTTCAAGACCCTGTTGCGGAAGGTCTGTCCTTCGAGCAAGCTGCGGTCGAACGGCCGGGGCTGCAATCCGACCTCGTCAAACCATCTCTCCGCATGCTTATTGACGATATCGGCGCGAGGAAGACCGCATAGCGAGACGATCATGTCGCTGACTTCGACGATGCGAAAATCCGAGTCCAGCAGCATCACGCCGACTCCCTCCATGCTGAGAAACCGGTTGACGAATTGCCGGACATAACGTTCCCGCTTGGCATCGCTTCCGGCGGCCAGGCGGATTTCCGCGAGATTTGCCGGTTCGTCCATCATTTTCACTTCACCTCCGGACTACGATCCAGCAATTGTAAATATTCGGTATATCGCGCGATTTCCCTCCTTCCGCCTATGAGGGGAGAAGTATTTTCTTCGCCTTCCAGGCTTGTGACGCATAGCGGCATTCCGGAATAGAAAAAGCACCATGACTGAATCGTCATGGTGCTGTGCTCGTATTCGGAATCAGAACCGTGCACCTGATCTCGATAATTGTGAACCAGCCGAATAGGAGCGAGTCGCTCAAGCAAGGCTACCCTCCAGCACAAGAACTAAACCACTTACGGCTGCTTCCTTCCGGACCTGACCGGGTTCATGGCCGTCCCTCGCGGAGGACCCTGCCGTCAACACGGCAACGCGCCTACCGGAACCTGCATCACAAAACCTCAAACAGGAATTCAACCTCGCTGGAGCGGATTGCGAGTTACAGGGCACCGCTACCTCCCCGTCTAGCACGGCAAAACTAAGTATAGCGAGTTGCGAGAGGAAATGCAACCGAAGGAAACAGTTCCCGGTAAAAACGACGTCCCGGCCGACGAACAACTCGTGTGCCAAACAGGGCAAACCGCACCTTACTTCATCGACTGGACATGAATCGTATACCGGGGATAGTTGAAGCGAAGCACCGTCGCGGCCTGCTGTTCGACCGTCGGTATTTCCCGCGGGGCAAGCCCCTCCGCCAGCTTGATCGTGACGTAAGCGTCCGAACCGTTGAACGTGACGTTGGAATCGGCTACTCCGGGCACGTTCTGGATCGCTTGCCGCATCGTCAGGTTGTCGTTTCTGTAGTCCGTCGCGATATGGTGACCCGGCAGTCCAGGGTGGGTGTTCGTCTGGCCGAGATAACCGTCCTGCCTGTAGTTTTGCGGTTTCACGCCCGAACCGGCTTTCCCGTTGTTCGCGCAGCCGGAGAGCGCGAGCAGCAGACAAATTCCGGCCAGCGCCGTTTGCCATTGCCTTTTCATGAAAAAAACCTCCCTTTTATCCCGTAGGATTTCAAAGGAGGCTTATCTCTATACGGCCCTTTTTTTGCACGTTACGACAACCGAGCGCGTCTGTCGACGCTGGCTAACGGTTGCGTGATTAGATACCGTATTTTTTCTTAAACTTGTCAACGCGACCGCCCGCATCGATAAACTTCTGTTTACCGGTGTAGAACGGATGGCAAGCCGAGCAGATTTCCACTTTCAGATTCGACTTGATCGAACCTGTTTCGAAAGTGTTGCCGCATGCGCAAGTCGCCGTAACTACGTTGTATTGCGGATGAATGGATGGTTTCACAGGTTTCACCTCTTTCTGCCCTGGATCAACAGTCGGACCCAGAGTATTAGACACATGAACAGAGTATACCACTTCCGTATACGGAAATTCAACCGTATTTATTTCGAATACGGAATGGAGAATTTAACCGGCTTTGCCGCACGAGCTGCGCCAGACTTAATGGACGGCCGCTTGTCCGCCCTATCCGCATTATGACGACATAACCGGAGGCACGTGCGTGTACGAGCCGATGACGACGTCCGGCAGCTCCTGCTTGTAGATGTCGAGCAGCGTCTTCATGCCGTAAATTTCTCCCTGAGCGGGCGGGATAAGCTCAAGATAAGCGTCCGGATCGATGTTCAGGTTCCGCATCTGGATCAGCTTGAGCCCCGTCCTGCGAGCGAAACCGATCATCGCCTCGATTTCCTCCTCGCGGTCCGTGACGCCCGGGAAGATCAAGTAGTTGATCGACGTGTATACGCCCTTGTCCGCCGCGTACCGAAGCGATTTCTCTACGTTCTTAAGCGTATAGCCGCGAGGCTTGTAGTACGCGTTGTAGTGGTCGTCCAGCGCGCTGATCGTGCTGACCCGCATCAAGTCGAGCCCGGCGTCCGTAATGGCCCGCAGATGGTTGGACAGCCCCGCGTTCGTGTTGATATTGATGTAGCCGAGCGACGTCTTCTCGCGCACGCGCTTGATCGATTCGATTATCGTCTTCGCCTGCGTCGAAGGTTCCCCTTCGCAGCCTTGGCCGAAGCTGATGATCGACCGCGGCGTCTTCAGGTGCTCCAGCATGATATCGACGACTTCGTCCACCTCGGGGCGGAACTTCAACCGCGTCTGCGGAGCGACGAAGCCGCTGTCGTCGGGCTGCTCCGAAATGCAGCCGTAGCAGCCGGCGTTGCAGGAGAACGACACGGGGACGGCGCCCTCAAGCCGCTGCAGGAACGTGTTGGAGGCCGTAAGGCACTCGTATTCCAGCGCACAGTGCGACAAGTGCTTATACAACCGGTTGTCCGGATAAGCCCCGAGCAGCCGGTCCACTTCGAGCTTCAGCTCGTTGCGGTCGCAGTTCTCGGGATTCCACGGTTCCGGATCGTCGCTCTGCCCAGCCGCGACGTAGAACCCGCCGTCCTTCCAGACGACCGCGGTATAGCCGAACAGAGGAAACTTCTGCGATTTGTCCGTCTTCGAGTAGCCGGGAACGTAAAAGCGCGTAAAGCCCTGCGGCAGCAGAGCTCCCACCGCTTGATAGTTGCCCGGAAGCAGCTGCATTCTGCCGCTGTCCGGGTCCATGCCGATCGCCCGCGTATGCGGCAGGCCGACAAGCGTCGCTCCAGCAGGCAGCGGAATGAGCTCGTCTTCGAGAAGCTCGACGAGATTGTCGCCGCTGCGGGCTACGCCGAACAGCTCGGGGTGATCGAATACGTTGCCTTGTTCGTCTGCATATACCAGGTGCATCGCTTAACCTCTCCTTCGAGACTCAGGTGCTGCTCCGAGGAGGCCGGCGTCCGCCGGTGCTTGAAGAATGGCTGGAGGAGCTTGGCGCGCTCGATGGCGCGTTGACGTCCAGCATATCGAGAAACTCCTGGTTCGTCTTCGTGTTGGCCAGCTTCTTCAGGAAGCCCTCTACGTATTCCATGGAATCGTTCATGCTCTTGCGGATCGCCCACAGCTTGTCGAGCGCTTCCTTGTCGAGCAGCAGCTCCTCCCGTCTCGTCCCGGAACGACGGATGTCGAGCGCCGGGAAGATGCGCCGTTCGGAAAGCTTGCGATCCAGGTGCAGTTCCATGTTGCCTGTGCCTTTAAATTCTTCATAGATGATATCGTCCATACGCGAACCGGTCTCCACGAGCGCGGTGGCCAGAATCGTCAAGCTTCCGCCCTCTTCGATGTTGCGCGCCGATCCGAAGAAACGCTTCGGCCTGTGGAACGACGCCGGATCGATACCGCCCGACAGCGTGCGTCCCGAAGGAGGAACGACCAAGTTATACGCCCTCGCGAGGCGCGTGATGCTGTCCATCAAAATAACGACGTCCCGCTTATGCTCCACCAGACGCAGCGCGCGTTCGAGCACCAGTTCCGCGACTTTGATATGGTTCTCCGGCACCTCGTCGAAAGTGGATGCGATCACCTCGCCCTTGACCGAACGCTGCATGTCCGTCACTTCCTCCGGACGCTCGTCAATCAGCAGCACGAACAGATCGATTTCCGGATGGTTGGTCGCGATGCTGTTGGCGATTTCCTTCAGCAGCAGCGTCTTGCCCGCTTTCGGCTGTGCGACGATCAATCCGCGTTGGCCCAATCCGACGGGTGCGATAAGATCCATGATGCGGGTAGACAGGTGAGTGGGAGACGTTTCGAGCTTGATTTTTTTCTGCGGGTAGAGCGGGGTGAGTGCGGGAAAGTGCAGGCGTTCCGCGGCGGTTTCCGGAGCTACGCCATTGACGGCGTTCACTTGCAGAAGGCCGAAATAACGTTCGCTTTCCTTCGGAGCCCGACATTTGCCGGACACCAGATCCCCCGTGCGCAAATCGAATTTGCGAATTTGCGAGGCCGAGATGTAAATATCTTCCGGACTCGGCAAGTAGTTGATCGGCCTCAAGAACCCGAAGCCTTCCGACAGAACCTCCAGTACGCCTTCCATATACATGAGGCCGCTTCGTTCCGCCTGCGCGCGCAAAATCGCGATAATCAATTCTCTCTTTTTCATCTGGGCATAGTTATTGATCTGGTGCTGCTTGGCGAGCTTGTACAGCTCGGTCAGCTTAAGCCCTTCCAGATCGCCCATCGTTAGATCGGTCAATGGAATCCCTACTTTTTGTGAATTAGGTGAACTTCGAATCGAAATGAAACCTATCCGTCTCTCCATACTTCGGCGCCCAGATTGCTGAGCTGCGCGACGAGGCGCTCGTATCCCCGGTCGATGTATTCGACCCCGCTGATCTCCGTCGTGCCCTCTTCGACCGTCAGCGCGGCCACGACGAGCGCGGCGCCGGCGCGAAGATCGGCGGCTTTGACCTTGGCGGCGTTAAGCGGAGCTCCCTCGATGATCGCGGACCGGCCTTCCACCCGAATCTGCGCGCCCATGCGCACCAGCTCGGGAACATGCTTGAACCGGTTGTTGTAGACATAATCAGAGAGGACGCTGACTCCGCGGGCCTGCGTGAGCAAGCTCGTCATCGGCGACTGCAGGTCGGTGGCGAAGCCAGGATAGACGAGAGCTTTGACGTCCACGGCCTCGTAGAGGGATTGTCCGACGACGCGGATCGCTTCGTCCATCTCGTACACATGTACGCCCATCTCCTGCAGCTTGGCGGTCATAGCTTCCAGATGTTTCGGAATGATATTATCGATAAGGACGTCGCCCCGGGTAGCCGCAGCGGCGATCATGTATGTTCCAGCTTGTATGCGGTCGGGAATGATCGAATGGCGGCATCCGTGCATTTCGCGGACGCCCTCGATGCGAATCGTCTCCGTGCCCGCTCCTTTGATCTTCGCTCCCATGGCGTTGAGCAGAGTCGCCACGTCGATGATCTCCGGCTCCTTCGCCGCGTTCTCGATCAAGGTTAACCCTTTGGCGCGCGAAGCCGCCAGCATGATGTTGATCGTGGCTCCGACGCTTACGACGTCGAGATAGATTTTGGCCCCTCTCAATTCCTTGGCCCGGATCCGAATCGATCCGTGATCGTTCGTCACTTCGGCGCCAAGCGCTTCGAAGCCCTTAATGTGCTGATCGATCGGGCGCGGTTCGAAATTGCAGCCCCCGGGCAGACCGATCGTCGCTTCCCCGAATCTACCTAACAAAGCCCCCATTAAATAATAAGATGCCCTTAATAGCTTGACCCTTCCGTTCGGCATCGGAACCGATGTCATCGCGGACGGATCGATCGTCATTGTGTCTTCTTGCCATGTTACCTTGCCGCCGAGTTGTTCCAGAAGCTCCGCGTAGACCGCTACGTCGCTTAGCTGCGGGAGGTTGTCCAGCCTGACCTCGGATTCCGCCAGTATTGCAGCGGGAATAAGAGCGACGGCGCTGTTCTTCGCGCCGCTGATTCCGACCGTCCCTCTGAGCGGCCGGCCTCCGCGGACCATCAATTTATCCATGAATGCCGTCTTCCTCCTCGTGTTGTTGCCGATGGGAATCACCGGCACATGAAGGAACGGGAAAACGCCCCATGACGTTTTCCCGCGTTAAAATACGATGATAGGATGCTGTGCTCGATTATGCTTTGTTGCTGCTTCCGAACAGGCGAATTTTCTCCTGTACGACGGCTTTCATAGCGTCGCGGGCAGGCGTCAAATATTTGCGAGGATCGATCACGCTGTCGTTCTTGCCGAGAACGTCGCGAATAGCGGCCGTGCAAGCGACTTGGTTCTCGGTGTTCACATTGATCTTGCCCGCTCCGGATTGAATCGCTTCGCGAATCATGTCGTCCGGAACGCCGGAGCCGCCGTGAAGAACGACAGGAACCGGAATTTTGGCTACAACCTCTTTGATGATATCGAAGTGGATTTTCACTTCGCCCTTGTACATGCCGTGAGCCGTACCTACGGCGATAGCCAGACAGTCGACGCCCGTCTCTTCGTAGAAACGGATCGCTTCCTCAGGCTTGGCCAACTTCGCGTCCGCTTCGTCCACGCTCAGATCGTCTTCGACGCCGCCGATCGTGCCCAGTTCGCCTTCGACGGATACGCCCATCGCATGAGCAGCCTTAACGACTTCCTTGGTCAAGCGAATGTTGTCCTCGAAGGAATGGTGGGAGCCGTCGAACATAACGGAGGAGAAACCGGCGCGGATACATTTCATTGCAATATCGAAATTGCTGCCATGATCCAGGTGCAGCGCGATAGGCAGACCGGATTTCTCGGCAGCCGCCTTGGCGATCGCAACCGTATACTCCATCCCCATGTATTTCAGAGCGCCTTCGCTGACGCCGAAAATGAATGGGGAATTTTCCGCGATCGCGGCTTCCGTGATCGCTTGGGCAAACTCCAGATTGTTCATGTTGAACTGACCGATAGCATACTTGCCGGCTTTGGCTTGAGGTAAAAATTCGGACATCGAAACTAATGGCATAGTGTACAATTCCTCCTGCGGTTTCATTCGATTTCTCACGCATCGTACATACTGCGTTATTATAACACAAAATAACTTTGCGAGGTAAACCGAACTCTTGTTTCCAGGTTTAACCGCGCCTCCGGCCCGGGAGCGGAATCACGAGCCGGTAGCGAACTGGGAAGACGACCCGTGCCCAAGCTGCATGTTGACGGCCAGCCTCATCTCGTCGATGTCGAACGGCTTCGTAAAATGCATCAGCGCGCCCAGATCCGTAGCTTCCTTGATCATATCCAGTTCTCCGTAAGCGGTCATCATGATGACCTTGATGTCCCGGTCGTACTCCTTGATCTGCTTGAGAATCTCAAGCCCGTCCATCCCTGGGATCTTCATGTCGAGCAGAACGAGATCGGGACGGTTCGTGCGCACGATGTCCAAAGCCGTTCTTCCGTTCGCCGCTTGAAAGGTGTCATAGCCCTCGGTAGCGAAAACCTCCAACAACAAAATGCGGATACCGACCTGATCGTCTACGATCAATAATCTTTTCTTGTCCAAGAGCTCATCCCCCCGAATCACTGTTGTAGCCTTATTCGTGACCAGAAGCGCGAATTCCTTCTCTTTCCATGTAAAAATATGTACAACGTTTCAAATATCGATTATTGACACTTTGCGGCCCTTCTTATTCAACGGTCCTCCAGCATCCGAAAAAAAAGGCTGTCCCCATAAGTAAGGGCGTACAAGATTGTCGATGAAAAAAGGTGGGCATCTATCTCCCGGAGACTGCCTCATACGGTCCTGAAATCACCTCTTAACGGGTTTACCGTTCCTATTTCAGGATCGTATAGCATCGGAGGGAGATAGATGCCCATGAACATCAATCCAACGATAATCGTTCTGTACGCCTCTGTTTACTTATGGGACAGCCCCCCGTCGCTTCTCCCGGATTACGCTTCAGAACGACGCAAGGCCGCTTTCACGAATTCGCGGAACAACGGCTGCGGACGGTTCGGACGCGAGGTGAACTCCGGATGGAATTGCACCGCCAGGAACCAAGGATGGTCCGGCAGCTCGACCATCTCCACGAGACGTCCGTCCGGCGAAGTTCCGGAAATAAGCAGGCCGGCCGATTCGATGCGCTCGCGGTACTCGTTGTTGAACTCGTACCGGTGGCGGTGACGTTCGTAGACGAGCTCGTCCCCGTAGCATTGCGCCGCCAGACTGCCCGGCACCAGCTTGCACGGATAGAGGCCGAGGCGCATCGTGCCGCCGAGGTCCTCGATATCCTTCTGTTCCGGAAGCAGGTCGATGACCGGATACGGCGTCGCCGGGTGAATCTCGGAGCTGTTCGCGCCGTCCAGGCCGGCCATGTAACGGGCGTACTCGACGACCGCTACCTGCATGCCGAGACAGATGCCGAAGAACGGCGTGCCGCTCTCGCGGGCGTAACGGATCGCGGTGATTTTCCCTTCGATGCCTCTGTCTCCGAATCCGCCCGGCACGAGAATGCCGTGGACTCCGCCCAGCTTCTCTTCCACGTTGCCCGGCTCGATCTCTTCCGCGTTCACCCAGCGGATGTTCACTTCGGAATCGGCGTCGATGCCCGCGTGAGCAAGCGATTCGACGATGCTCAGATAAGCGTCGTGAAGCGCCACGTACTTGCCCACGATCGCGATTTCCGTCGTCTTCTTGAGCGACTTCACCCGGTTCACGAGCGCTTCCCACTCCGTCATGTCCGGAGCGCCGGCGCTCAGATTCAGATGCTTGACGACATAGTCGTCGAGCCCCTGCTCGCGCAGGTTAAGCGGAACCTCGTACAGCGTCGAGGCGTCGCGGCATTCGACGACGGCGTTGGCGTCGATGTCGCAGAGGGAGGCGATCTTGCGTTTCAGATCGTCGGCCAGCGGATACTCCGTGCGGCAGACGATGACGTTCGGCTGGATGCCGATGCTGCGCAGTTCCTTCACGCTGTGCTGGGTCGGCTTCGTCTTGACCTCTCCGGCCGCTTTAATATAAGGAATGAGCGTCACGTGAATATACATCACGTTATCTCGTCCGATGTCGCTCTTGATTTGGCGAATCGCCTCAAGGAACGGCAAGCTCTCGATGTCTCCAACCGTGCCGCCGATCTCCGTGATGACGACGTCCGATCCGGCTTCCTTGCCCGCGCGGAAGACGCGGTCCTTGATCTCGTTCGTAATGTGCGGAATGACTTGCACCGTGCCGCCGAGATATTCTCCCCGGCGCTCCTTGCTGATGACTGTCGAATAAATTTTGCCTGTCGTCACGTTGCTGTTCTTCGATAGATTGATATCGATAAACCGCTCGTAGTGTCCCAAATCCAGGTCGGTCTCCGCCCCGTCGTCGGTCACGAACACTTCTCCGTGCTGGTAGGGACTCATCGTCCCCGGATCGACGTTGATGTACGGATCGAACTTCTGAATGGTCACCTTAAGCCCGCGATTCTTAAGCAACCTGCCCAGCGAAGCGGCCGTTATGCCCTTGCCGAGCGAAGAGACGACGCCCCCCGTTACGAAAATATATTTGGTCACCCTGTACGAAACCTCCCGCTGCCTGCTGATGCGGCATTCTCGATTAGCTTTGCCTGAAACTGTTTTTCCCTTGCAAAACCGGGGAAAAAATAAAAAAGTGTCACCCAATAAATGGGGGCACTTTTCAAAATCCATCACTATAGAAAACCGCGCTTCTAAAGCCCAAGCCTAAGTTTAACTTCTGGAATGGGCGGTGTCAAGTAGAACGGTTCCCCCATTTCGCCTACGGGAAAGCCGGATTCTCGCGGCGCCCGGAAGCGCCGCGGACCGGTCAATTATCGTCTTCGTCGTCGAAATCTTCGTCTGCAGCTTCCTCTTCTTCGTCGTCGAAATCTTCGTCCTCGTCGACCGGTTCAATCTCTTCGTCGATCTCGGCTTCTTCCTCGTCCTCGAGCACGACCTCGTCGTCGGCGTCCGCAGCTTCTTCGCCTTCTTCGAACACGCCTTCCTGATCCTCGTCGAACAGATCGTAGCTCTCGTCGTCTCCGGACGCGACTTCCTCGTCTTCGCCGTACAGATCGTCGTCTTCGTCATCGTCGTCGTCGTTGATGATGCGAGGACGCTTCGCGCCTCCCATCTGCTCGTCGGAACGCTCGACCGGATACCAGCGCTTCAGGCCCCAGACGTTGCCGCCTACGCAGGCGAATCTTCCGTCGATGTTGATTTCCGTGTAGAGTTGGGCAATGACTTCCGTGATTTGCTCCTGGGACAATCCGCGCATCTTGGCGATTTCCATCATCAGATCGCGATAGTAGAACGGGGTGTTCGCTGTCTTCAACAGCTCATAAGCCAGATCGACCATCGGCATCTCGCGGATTTTCTCGGAGTCGATTTTCAGCACGTATTCGGCGCTCACGCGACTTCCATCCTCTCTGTATGTGAACCGGTATAAACCTTCACGTTAATTTGTCAACCTTTAGTAAACCGTATTTCGCCTAAAATTGCAAGTCGCTAAAACGAAAAAGCGAAGGCGTGTCCCCGGCGGACGGCGCCTTCGCTTTTCGACTGTATCCTTCCCGGCCGCTCCGCGGGCGGAGGAACCGGCATGACCAAGAGTCTCACCGGGAAACTCTCCATTCATCCTATGTCGCAGAGGCGAAAATGACACGGGACGCCGCCTATTTCCTGTTAAAAAGGCCACATTCCCAAGCTTTTGCCTTCGGCCTCTCATACAGTAGAGGATACGGCAGGGAAGCTCGGCCCGTTGCGCCGTCTTGCCCTGCACATTCGTTCGGGAGGGAAGCCGCATTGGAGGATGCAAGCCAAGCCGTGGACGGACTCCACGAATCCCCTGGCCCGCCGAAGGAATACGGCCGAAGACAGATCGTGCGCTTTCTTGATCGCCGCGATTACGAACGTTTCCTGCAGCAATGGCGAATAGGCGCCCCCCGTTCCGGAGAGCCGAATGGCGGCATTCGCCCTCTCCCGCTCATCCAGGCGGTCTCATGCCCCGCCGACGATGCTCTCCGCTTAACCTTAGCGCTCGCCGGCAAGGCGGCCTGCGAAGAAGACGCGCCGATCCGGACCCGCGCGCTTCCCAAAGGAGCGATCGTCACCGACAAAGGCATCCCCTGGGGGGTGCGTCGCATTCAAGCGCCGCAAGCCTGGGGAAGAACGACGGGATATCGGGTGAAAGTGGGCGTTATCGACACCGGGGTAGATTACGGACATCCGGATTTGCGGCATTCGCTCGAACGCGGCATCAACCTGCTGAACCGGATGGCGCTGCCCCAGGACGACAACGGCCACGGCACGCACATCGCCGGAACGATCGCCGCCGCCAACGAGCTTCAAGGCATGATCGGCGTCGCTCCGCGCTCGATGATCTATCCGGTCAAAGCCTTCGACCATAACGGCACCGCCTACGTCTCCGACATCGTCCTGGGCATCGAATGGTGCGTCCGCAACCATATGGACGTCGTCAATATGAGCTTCGGCATGCGCACGAAAAGCCGCTCCCTGCTCAGCGCCGTCAATCACGCCTACCATTCGGGCGTGCTGATCGTCGCCTCGTCCGGCAACGAAGGCCGGGTCGGGGACATCGATTATCCGGCAGGCTTCGGCCAGACGATCGCCGTCGGAGCGACGAACCGGACCGGACGCATCGCCAAGTTCACGAACCGCAGCTCGCTCATCGATATTTACGCTCCCGGCGATCGGATCATGTCTTCCTGGCTGAAAGGCAAGCATCGCGAGATGAGCGGAACGTCGATGGCCACGTCGCACGTGACGGGAGCGATCGCCCTGCTGCTGTCGCTGAGGCCGGGACTCTCCCCGGGACAGATCAAGTCGATCGTCAAGAACGCCGCCGTCCCCCTGAGAAGCGCGAAAGCCCCCCGGACGGCCGGGGAGCTTAACGTAACGCGCATCTTAAGCGCGGCGGATCAATTGTGAGCTTTACATTTTGTCCGGGGCGGACACGCCGACGAGCGCCAGCGCGTTCGCGATCGCGATTCGGATCGCGGCAAGCAGCTGCAAGCGGGCCTGACTCTGCTCCGCGTCCTCGGTAATGACGCGCTCCGCCTTATAGTAGCTGTGGAACTGGGAGGCCAGTTCGTAGACGTAGCGGATAATCGCGTGAGGCGCGTAGATGCGCGCCGCTTCCGCGATCGTCTCCGGCAATTCCCCCACCTTCCGCAGAAGGTCGAGCTCCTGCTCGGCCGTCAGACGAGTCAAGTCGACTTCCGTCCAATTCCGAACCGCCACTCCTTGCTCCTCCGCCTGGCGGAAAATGCTGCATATTCTCGCATGCGCGTACTGAACGTAGAACACCGGGTTCTCGTTGGATTTCGACACGGCCAAATCCATGTCGAAATCCAGATGGGAGTCCATGCTCCGCATCGTGAAGAAATAGCGGATGGCGTCGACTCCGACCTCGTCCATGAGATCCTCCATCGTGATCGCCTTGCCCGTCCGCTTGGACATTTTCACTTTCTCGCCGTTCTGGAACAGGCTGACCATCTGGGCGATCAACACGGTCAGCTTGTCCGGATCGTTGCCCATCGCCGCCATTGCCGCCTTCATCCGCGGAATGTAGCCGTGATGGTCGGCTCCCCAGATGTTGATCATCTGGTCGTAGCCCCGTTTGTACTTATCCATATGGTAAGCGGCGTCCGGGGTCAAGTACGTATAGCTGCCGTCGTTCTTCACGAGCACGCGATCCTTGTCGTCGCCGAACGTCGTAGACGCGAGCCAGACCGCTCCGTCCTGATCGTATACGTGTCCCTTGGCGCGCAGCGCGTCGAGCACTTCGATCACCTTGCCGGATTCGTAGAGCGAAGTCTCGCTGTACCACTCGTCGAACCGCACCCCGAAGCGCGCCAGATCGCGCTTGATCTTGGCCAGCTCCTTGTCCAGCCCGTAACGGCGGAAGAACGAGAAGCGCTCCTCGTCGGACAGGGACAGCAGCCGGTTCCCTTCTTCTTCAGCCAACTCTTTGGCGAAGCCGACGATATCCTCTCCGTAGTACCCGTCTTCCGGCATTTCCGCTTCCTGACCCAGCGCCTGACGGTAGCGCGCTTCCAGCGACTTGGCCAGATTGTTCACCTGGTTTCCGGCATCGTTGATATAATATTCGCGCGTCACCTCGTAGCCGGCCGCGGACAGCACGCTGCAGAGCGCGTCGCCGACTGCCGCTCCGCGCGCATGGCCCAGATGCAGGCTTCCCGTCGGGTTGGCGCTGACGAATTCGACCTGAACTTTCTTGCCTTGCCCCGCATCGATATAGCCGTACTTATCGCCCTGAGCGAGCGCTTCGCCGACAACGGGGTACAGGTAGCTCTTGTCCAGACGGAAGTTAATAAAGCCCGGACCGGCGATTTCGGCCGATTGAATGTAGGCCCGTCCCTTTTCCAGCTTGCCGATGATGGCCTCGGCGATCTGCCGCGGATTTCTCTTCGCGATCTTCGTCAGCTGCATCGCCAGGTTCGTGGCCAAGTCTCCGTGCGCCTTGTCCTTCGGAACCTCCAGCGCGATGACCGGCAGTTCGCCCTTGTCCGCGACCAAGCCGGCCGCCAGCGCCGCGTCCGCCAGCGCCTCTTTCACCGATAATTGCAATTGCTCTAATACGCTCATCTAGCTTATTCCTCCCGAATATCGAGCCGGATGCGGAAGCTTCCGACCTTCTGATCTTGCATGAGCAGGTCGTACGACCACTCCACGCGGCCGCCGGAATCCGACACTTCGCTGTCGAGCAGCGAAGTGAGCGCCTGCACTCCGTGAAGTCCGTACGGCGTCTCCATCTTGCCCGTCTCGAGTTGTCCCTGCCGAAATTTCTGCTCGAATAATATCGAACCCCGCCGTCTGAGCTGCAGCTCGTTCTCACGAATGAACAGCGTGTTGTTTGCTTGCACTCCGTTCTCGTCGGGCTCCTCGACATAGGTCAGCGCCCAGCCCGTATTCAGACGGAACAGCTCTCCCGGCATCTCCGATCGCCGTACGCTTCCGTCCTCCTGCCAGCTCCGGAAGCCGACTTTTACTTTCCGCTTGTCCGGCATCGCCGTTCTCACCCACGTCTCATACTCTTGTTACTACTATATACAGAACCCTCAGCCAATTCAAATCGAACGACCGGCGACGATGCGTCCCAGCGCCTCGGCCAGCTTGCCGGGAGGATACGGCTTGACGAGATATTCCGTAACGCCGAGTCGCCGGGCCCGCTCCTGTTCCTCGAAGGCGCTCGACACGACGATCGGCACGTCCCGGAGACGCTCGTCCCGCTTGATCCGTTCGGCAAGGAGCCAGCCGTCCGTCCCGCGCTCCAGCACAAGATCGAGCACGACGGCGGCGGGAACGAAAGATTGCAGCGCCTTCATCGCAGCCTCTTCGTTGGAGAACCGGCTGACTCCGTAGCCGGAAGCTTCCAGCTCGTCCGCCAGCAGATCGGCCAAGTCTGGATCGTCCTCGATCAGGTAGATCTCCGCCGTGCGCTCCCGTTCGGAACCCGCCGCCGCTTCTCTCCGCCAGCTCTCCGCCGGCTCGGCCGGCAACGGGAGCGTCAAGGTGAACGTGCTGCCCCGTCCGTAGACGGACGAAGCGGACACCTTGCCCTTATGCACGTCCATGATCTCCTTGACGATGGCGAGCCCGAGTCCGGTGCCCCCGATCTCCCGGCGATCCGAATTGTCTACGCGATAAAACTTGGAGAACAGCCCGGGCAGCGCTTCCGACGGGATGCCCAATCCTTCGTCGGTGACGTCGATCCGAAGATGCCCGTCCTCCATTCCGCAAGCGACCGTCACCGTGCCTCCGTCGGGGGAGTACTTGACGGCGTTGCCGATCAGGTTCATGAACACCTGCTTCAGCTTGTCCGCGTCCGCGTATACTTCCGTCTCGTCCGTATTTTTCACCCATTCGAACGTGTGATTGGCCGAGGCCACCTGCTGCATCTCGAGCACTTCCCTTATGAGCGGAACGACGCTCACCTTCGCGAAATCGTAAGATTGCCTGCCGGACTCCATCCGCTGCAAATCGAGAAAATCGTTGATCAGAGCCGTCAGACGGGACGCTTCTTTATGAATGGTGCGAATGTATTTCTTCTGCCTCTCCGGGGCCAGCTCTTTGTGCAGCAGCAGCTCCGCGAAGCCGAGCACGCTGGCCAGCGGCGTCCGCAGCTCATGGCTGACCGTGCTGACGAACTCCGATTTCACCCGATCCATCTCGTGCTCTCTGGTCACGTCGCGGTGGACGAACAGCGTGCCGATTCTTTCCTCTCCCCGGTACAGCGGCTCGTAATACATCTGAATGTGCCGCTTGACCGGCCCTTCCCATTCGTAGACGATGCTCTTCGCCTCCGTCTCCTGTCCGTCCACGATATCGGAGATGAACTTCCCGAACGGAACGGGATCCTTGACGTAAGGCTGAACGTAAGCGCCGTATTGTTCGATGGTCGGATTCCAGCTCCGGCCGGCTTCGTCGCCCATCATCTCGATCCATTTCGAGTTGACGAGCACCGTCGTCCCTTCCTTGTCGATCAGCTGTACGCCTTCGTGAAGCGAATCCAGCGTATTTTGCACCATTTGGCGCTGACGTTCGGCTTTCTCGTACAGCTCCAGCTTGTCGAGGGAAATCGAAATCTGTTTGGCGAAGGCGGATGCTTCGGCTTCTTCCCTGTCCGTCAGCGCCGCCCCGATTCGGGTGAGCACGATGCATGCGGTCACCTTATTGTCGGAGTTCAAGACGGGCAAGTAAAAATCGCAAGCCCGCAGCCCATCGGTTTCGCCGTGATACCCGAGTTCGGCCGACGTGGCCGGACGTTCGAGCGAATACGCCGACTTGCTTTCTTTCACGCGCGCCAGCAGCCCATCGTCCGCCGCTTCGACGAATCTGCGGATCGCCTCCTCGGACAATCCGTACGCGGCATGGTCCCGATCCGCGGTCAGCCGGATAACGATGCCTTTGTCGGCTTTCAGAATATGCACCATGTTGCGAATGATGCTCTTCAGCAGCTCCGACCGGTCCAGCGTGTTCGCCAGAGCCTGCACGAACTCGTTGCCCCGCCGCAGCCTCGCCTCGTTCTCTTCCATGAGCCCGAGCGCCTTCGTCAGCTCATCCTGCTGGGCTTGCAACTCTTCCTGCTGGGCCAGCAGCTCTTCATTCTGGGCCCGCAGCTCTCCGGCCTTGGCCTGAATCTCGGACATCATCGCCTCCATCGCCCTGGCGAGTCCTCCAATCTCGTCCTGCCTGTTCGTGTATCGAATATCCTGCTCGCGCCCCGCCGCGAATTGCTTCGCGTTGGCGGCCAGCCTGCTGATCGGCATCCCGAAGTCCCTGGCGACCATGAGGATGACAATGCCGGACAGGGCCACGATTCCGGAGACGTAGACGATGAACTGAATGTTCCGCTTCGTTACGGAATCGGCCAGAAGCGCGCTCGTCTCATCCAGCTTCTGCTGGTAGAACGCATGGAGCTCTCTCGTCTCCTGGACCAGGCGCTCCAGCGTCCGCCCCTCTTCGGAGGCGAACATCCGGCGCAACCCAGTCCTGTCGTTATCCTTCGCCAGCTGCGCCGCATCCGGAAACCAGCCTTTAAAGTACCGGTCCCGGAATCTCTCCGACTCCGCCGCGAACTCCTGCTCGCGCCCCTCCAATGAGAGTTTCGCGTATTGGGCGATCACGGCGCTCAATTGATCCCCGGCACCGACCACAAACTCGTATTCCCGATCGTCCGGCGCCGCCAAATAAGCGAACGAACGAATGGAAATGCCGTTCAGATGCATCATCGCCTCTTGGGTCAGCTGCTGCTTGAGCTTGTAACGGTCGTGCGCTTCCCGGTATTCGTTCTCGATCTGGCGATCGCTCCAGTAGATGAACGCCGCGCCGATAAACACGAGCAGAAGCAGCACGATCATCAATCCGGCGAACCGGGTCGTGATGCTTCTCTTATAGTAATGGCTCTTCAAGCTACGCATCGAGCATTTCCCCGATCTTCTGCACGAGAGCGAGCGGGCTGAACGGCTTGGACATGAAGTCGTTCGCTCCGGCGAGCAGCACCCTGTCCCGTTCCGCCTGCTGGCTCTTGGCCGTCAGCATCAGAATTTTCAGATGCTTCCCATCCGGGAGCTGCCGAGCCTTCTCGATAACCTCATACCCCGTGTACTTGGGCATCATGTTGTCCAGAACGACGAGATCGTAGGAGCCTTCCGCGATTCTCTCCAACGCCTCTTCGCCGTCGCAAGCCAGATCGACTTCGTACCCCTCATCCTCCAGCGTATCGGCCAGCAGCATGCGCAAGGCGGATTCATCTTCCGCCACCAACAACTTGAACAATGCGATCACCGTTCTTTCTTCTAGTTGAAATCCATTCTTTGCATCAAGCGCAAAATCCGCGTCCGCAGATCCTCCAGCCGGAAGGGCTTGGTCACGTAATCGTCCGCCCCGAGCTTCAGAGCGCGGACGATGTCGTCGTTATCCGAGCGTCCGGTCAGCATAATCGCCGAATAGCGGTTCGATTCCGATAGGGAGCGCAGATGGCTCAGCACCTCCAGCCCGTCCATTCCCGGCAGCATGCCGTCCAGGATGACGATATAGGAAGCCTTCTCCCGATACCAGCCGTCCTCCAGGAAGTCCTCGCCCGCCTTGTATGCGCGAATGTCCCCGCACCTGCCCGGACCGATCGCCTCCAGCAAATATTCGGTCAGCAGCGCCCGCACGATCGGGTCGTCGTCGACGATCGCTATTCGCGGCTTCCTCGCCAGCGGTTTGGACTCCGCGTCCCGGTTCACCGCTTCGATGCGGTTGCGCCCGAGCTCCTTCGCCAAATACAACGCCTGATCCGCCAGCTCCAGCCATTCCCGGCAACGGGCGGGATCCGGCTCTACGATCTCGATGACGCCGGCGGAGAAAGTGACACGCAGTTCCTCCCCCTTCTCCCCGAAGTCGATCCGGCCGAATGCGTCCCCCAGCCTCTTAAGCAGCGAACGGGCGTCTTCCTCGCGCGTTCTCGGCAGCAGCAGAATGAACTCCTCTCCGCCGTAGCGGATCAAGACGTCCGCCGCGCGCATGTGCGACTTCAGGAACGCCGCGAACTCCGCCAGCACCCGGTCGCCGAAGATATGGCCGTAACGGTCGTTGATCGACTTGAAATGATCCAGATCGACGATCGCCATCGTGAAATGCTCCTGGATTCTCTGCGCGTCCAGGCAGAGCGTCCGGTAAGCTTCCTCCAAATATTTCCGGTTGTAGACCCCCGTCAGCTCGTCGATGAACAGAAGCTCGTCCAGCTGCTTTTTGCGTTTTAACTGCCGCTGAATCCGTACGAGAAGCTCCTCCATGTCGAGCGGCTTGTCCAGAAAGTCGTCCGCCCCCATCCGGAAAGCCCGCAGCCTCGTCTCCCGGGCGGTGTCCATGCTGATGACGGTCGTGGGAATGTACCGCTTGCGAATCTGCTCCTTGATCGCGTCCATCACCTCGAACCCGTCCTGCTCGGGAATGAGCAGATCGAGAATGAAGCAGTCCGGCGCGCGGTCGTGAAAATAATGGATGGCCAGAGCGGGATTCACGGTCGCGATGACGTAATAGCCCTCTCTCTCCAGCTCCTCCTTCAGATAATGCAGCAGCGCCGCGTCGTCGTCGAGAATCAGGACGAGCGGCTGGTCGCCCGACTGGTCGTTCTCCGCGGTCACGAGCGAAGAATGAGCGGCTTCCTGATGCTGAATCTCGTAGCATACGGCGATCAGCTCGATCATGAACGTCCGCAGCTTCTCCGGCTCCCACGGCTCGTCTTCGGAACGATGCCGAATCCGCTCCAGCAATTCCCCCGATATGCCGTAAAGCTTGGTCAGGCCGATCGTGCCGGACGTGCCTTTCACGGAATGCAAAAACCGCTCCGCTTCCACGCCGGGAATAGCGGAGCCGGATTCGAACCATATTTCCAGTTGCTTGCGGATGTTGGCCAGCAACGCGTCTTGATATTTCTGCACGGGAACCCTCCTGAGCGAAACATATAGCTCTACTATTATATCGGATAACTCCAAAACAAAGGTAACAACTTGAACGGGATGAACGCGGATTGTCACTCGGGACCAAAATGGCTATAATGTACGAATAACGATAACGACGATGAACGAGAGAGTACTTCGTTTTTCCTGACTGCAGCGAGCCGGGGATGGTGGGAGCCGGCGCGGGATTCGAAGGAAGCGCACTCGGGAGTCGATTTCCTGAACCGCGGTCCTTGCAGGCGGCAGTAGGGAAGTCCGGCGACGAGCCGTTACCTTTTAACGAAGCGGCTTCCCTATGCGGGAATGCTAGAAGAGTGGTACCGCGGAATCGACCTCCGTCTCTTTACGAGACGGGGGTTTTTTTGCGTACTCGCGCAGCGAATATACGTACGACAAGGAGGAACCCGTCATGTTGTTGAACCAAGCATCCGTCATTCTGTCTCCTTATTTGGAGCTGCCTCCGGAGAAGGTGCACCCGAAGCTGGAGATTCCGCCCGAACAGAAGCTGGGCGACATCTCGCTCCCGTGCTTCGCGTTCGCCAAGGCGCTCAGGCAGCCGCCCGCCACGATCGCGCAGCGGCTTGCGGACGTCATTAACGCCGATCGCTCCGACTTGAGGGCCGAGGTCGCGGGCGGCTATCTCAACCTCTTTTTCCATGGCGAGCACTGGAGAAGCGAGTTCGTGCAGCGGGCACTGGACGAACGCTACGGACGCTCCGATGCCGGGAAAGGCAAGCGGATCGTCATCGACATGTCTTCCCCGAACATCGCCAAGCCGTTCGGCATCGGCCACCTGCGCTCGACAATGATCGGCAACGCCCTGGTCCGCATGTATCGCGCCATGGGCTACGACGTATACAACGTTAATCATATCGGGGATTGGGGCACGCAGTTCGGCAAGCTGATCGTCGCGTATTTGAAGTGGGGAGACCGGCAGGCGCTGGAACAGGCCCCGATTCGGGAAAGCCTGCGGCTGTACGTGGAATTCCACCGGCAGGCGGAGCAGCGGCCGGAGTTGGAGGACGAGGCGAGCGAAGCGTTCGCCAAGCTGGAGCGCGGGGATGCCGCCATGCGCGAGCTGTGGCAGTATTTCGTAGACGAGAGCCTCAAGGAATTCCAACGCGTGTACGAAAGATTGGGCGTGCAATTCGATTCGTATGCGGGCGAGAGCTTCTACAACGACAAGATCGATCCCGTCGTGCGCAAGCTCGAGGAGTTGGAGTTGCTGGAGGAGGACGCGGGCGCGAGAATCGTCAGGCTGGAGGAGGAAGGGCTGCCCCCTTGCCTTATCCTGAAAAAGGACGGCTCGACCATCTATGCGGTGCGCGATCTCGCGACCGCCCTCTACCGGAATGAGAAGCTGAAGGCGGACGAAATTCTCTACGTCGTCGGAGCCGAACAGAGCCTGCATTTTCAACAGGTATTCTCGGCGCTGCGCAAAATGGGGCACGAATGGGCGGCGAACTGCCGTCACGTCCCGTTCGGCCTGATTACGATCAACGGCAAAAAGATGTCGACGCGCAAAGGAAAGGTAGTCATGTTGGAGGAAGTGCTCGACGAGGCGGCAGAGCGGGCGCTGCGCATCATCGACGGGAAAAATCCCGATCTGGCGAACAAAGAAACGGTCGCCGAAGCCGTCGGAGTGGGAGCGATCGTGTTCGGGGATTTGAAGCACCATCGACAGCTGTCGGTCGATTTCAATCTGGAGGAGGCCGTCAGCTTCGAAGGCGAGACGGGACCTTATTTGCAGTACACCCACGCGCGGATACGCAGCCTGCTCAGGAAAGGGAAGTACGAGGAGCTGCGTTCCCGCTGCTCCGTCGACGGAGAACATCTGTCCTCGGAGTCGGCGTGGGCGTGCATCAAGACGCTGTCCGGTTACGAGGCCGCGATCCGGGAAGCCGTCCGCCAGAACGAGCCGTTCGTCGTCGCCAAGTATCTGCTCGCTCTGGCCAAGGACTTTAACCGTTTCTACAACTCGGGGAAGATCGTATACGACGGCGCGGACGAAGCCGGGACGTTCTCCAAGCTGAGCTTGGCCGCGGCCGCCGCAAACGTTCTGCGCGACGGGCTTAATCTGCTCGGAATCCAGGCTCCTTCCGAGATGTAGCGTTCGTTATTCGAACGAAATCTGCACTTTCATGTCCGAAGGGCGCCGGTCGCCCCGGAAAAAATCAAGGGCGCCCTCCAGGCTCAGCTCCCGGGTGACGAGATGCCCGACCGAAAGGCGGCCCGCTTCAAGCCAGGCCAGCGCCGGAGCGAACGTATGATTGAGCGCCATGGAACCGATCAGCGTCCATTCCATCTGATACAGTCCGAACGTCCGCAGCGCCACCGTCGCCTCCTCCGTCGTTACGCCGAACTGCACGTATCGCCCGCAGGGGCCCAGGTACTGGAAGCTGTTCTCGATGACTCGCGGAACGCCCGTCGTATCGATGACGATCTCGAAGCCGTCCTTGCCCCGTCGGTCCTCCAGTTCCTCGGCCATCCGGTCGGCGGAGACAGTGCGCGTCGCTCCCCATGCGGCTGCCATCTCCAGCTTCTCCGGGGCCAGATCGACGACGACCAGCTCGGAGACGCCCGATCTGGCCAACGCCTGAACCCATTGCTGTCCCATCGCCCCGGCTCCCAGCAGCAGCGCCCGGTCGCCCGTCTCGGGCTTCAGTCTCCGGAGCGCCTGCACGACGCAGGCCGCAGGCTCGATCAACGCCCCTTCGGCGAAATTCAGCCGATCGGGCAGCTTCATCGCGAGCTCGGCGGGCAGCGCGACGTATTCGGCCATCGCTCCAGGAAGCGTCACGCCGATCGCGTCCCAGCGCTCGCAGTGGTTCGCGCGTCCCGACAGGCAGAATCGGCATCGGCCGCACGACAAGTTCGGATCGGCGGCGACTCGGTCGCCTTCCCGGAATTGCTCCGCTCCTTCTCCGACCTCGACGACCACGCCGGAAAATTCGTGCCCGGGAATGATCGGATACGGCGACAAATATTCTCCGTTGTAAATATGAACGTCCGTCCCGCATATTCCCGCGCGAAGCACCCGAACGACGATCTCGCCCGGCCGCGCCCGGGGAACCGGAACCTCGCGGACGGCCGCGCTGCGCGGGCCGTCAATGACAAGCGCCTTCATTTTCATTTCTCCATCGCCCCGTTCCATGATCCGGTTCCCCCGTTCGGATAGACGAACACCTTGAGGGAGCCGCTTTTGTTCGTTCTTGCCCTTTCCAGCGCCGCGGCGCTTTCCTCGAGCGGAAAGACGTCGGTGAACAGCGCCTCGATCTTCCTGGCCGGATCGGCCAGGAGCGACAACCCGAGCGGATACGTATTGGCGTAACGGAATACGCCGCGCACGTCGATCTCGTTGTCTACGAGATAGGAGACGTCCAGCTCGGCCCGTCCTTCCGGCGGCAGCCCGACGACGGCCACCGCGCCGCCGCGCCTTGTCGCCAGCAGCGCGGACCGCAGCGCCCGGGGATTGCCGGCGGTCTCGATCGAGACGTCGGCTCCTTCCCCGCCCGTCGCGCTGCGGATCGCCTCCGCGGCGTCCTCATTCCCGGCATTCACCGCAAGCTCCGCCCCGAGCTTAAGCGCGGCGTCCAGGCGGAGCGGTTCGACGTCGGAGACGAACACCCGCGCCGCGCCGCAGGCTTTGGCGGCAACGACCGCCAGCAGCCCGACCGGGCCCATGCCCATGATGGCGACCGTGTCGCCCGTCTTCATGCCGGCTCTGCGGACGGCGTGCAGTCCGACCGAGAACGGCTCGTTCATCGCCGCCCGCTCGAAGCTGACCCCCTCCGGAATCGGAAAGACGAAGTCCTCCCGGATTGCGACATACTGCGCGAATGCTCCGCCAACCGGTGGCGTTGCCAGAAAGCGGACGTCCGGACACAGATTGTATCGGCCGGACTTGCAGGCCGAACAACGGCCGCAGGTCATACCCGGCTCGACGGCGACCCGGTCTCCCGGCGCGAAGCGCGTCACGGCCGCTCCGACGGCGGCGACGACGCCCGCGCACTCGTGGCCGAGAACGAGCGGGCGATCGACGATATAGCGCCCGATTTTCCCGTGCTCGTAGTAGTGTACGTCCGAGCCGCAGACGCCTACGGCCATCACCTTGATCAGCACCTCGTCCGCCTGAGGCCGCGGTGTCGGGCGGCGCTCCAGCCGCACCTCGAAGGGCCGGAGCAGCACCGCGGCGACCATCTCGTCCGGCACCGCGGCAGGCCGCGCTTCGTTCGCCGAAGCCATCTTACGCCACTCCTTCCGGAAGCACGACGTCCTGCGCCAGCAGCGTCCGCTGAAGCTCCTTCACGTTCACGCCGCGAGGCTCGGTACCCTTCGCTGCGGCCAGCGCCGCCGCGGCTCCCGCCGCCTGACCGAGAGCGAACGCGCAAGGCATGACGCGGATCGCTCCGAGCGCCTCGTGCGTAGCGGATACGCAGCGTCCGGCAACCAGCAGTCCTTCCGTCTTCCGGGGCACGAGAATCCGATACGGCAGCTGGTAGACGTTCGCGGTATGATACTCCTTGCTGAATTCGGTCGTTACCTCGTTAGGACTGTGAATGTCGATCGGGTACCCGTACAAGGCGACGACGTCGTCGAAGGAGCGGCCGCTGATCAGATCGTCCGCGGTCAGCATGTACTCCCCGACGATCCTCCTCGTTTCGCGAACCCCGATCTGCGTCGCCGTATCGACCAGCACCGCGTTCCGGAAGCCGGGGAAATATTTGCGGAAGAACGCCAGCAGCTCGAATACCTGTCTGCGCCCTTCCAGCTCGGCCTGCGCCAGATCCTCCGCGCTCGTGCCGCTGAGTCCCTGAACCCGGCTCGTATTGACCCGCCAGACGCCGGCCTGGGTCGTGCGGTAGATGCCCAGATGGTTTTTGTTGACCTTCCATTCTCCCGTCGCCCGCTTCTCCTCGATCAGGCTGCCGAACAGCAGGTCCCTCTCCTCCGGATGCTCCTCCACGTATTTCAAAATTTCCGCGTCGTCGACGCCCGCGACGCGGAAGAACATCGTCATCGGCTGGGTCAATCCGTCCGATTTCCGCCCCGTCTCCAGCTCCGCGCCGGCGCGGCTGGCCACGTCGGCATCGGCGCTGCAGTCGACCGTCACCTTCGCGCGAACCGCCTGCAGACCGGATTTATTCACGAGAACGGCTCCGTTCACCCGGCCGTCCTCGACGATCGCGTCCACGAAAAACGTATGCATGAACGTTCGCACGCCCTCTTCCTCCATCATCTCGGCCGCGGCCAGCTTCACCGCCTCCGGATCGAACGGCGTCACATGGTCGTGCCCTTTGCTGAAAAAGCCGGAATAAGGACTTCCCGTTCGCACCTTCTCCGGGTGAACGGCCCCGCCGAACGATTCCATCCGGCGCACCAGCTCGTCGAACACGCCCTTGACCAATTGCGTCTTTCCATCGTCGCTGTAAGAAGTCATGAACGGGCCGACCAGTCCCGCGGTCGCGTTGCCCCCCAGGAAGCCGTAACGTTCGACCAGCGCCGTCCGCGCCCCGGCCCTGGCGGAGGCAAGGGCCGCCGCGATGCCGGCCGGCCCTCCTCCGATGACGAGTACGTCGGTGTCCAGAACGACCGGAATTCCGGTCTCGTAAGCGATGCTGCTATTCGTCATAGAAGTGATCTCCCTTTCCCCAACCCGTATATTAAGAGCCGAGCAGCAGCTTGTCCGCCCGCTCCTTCATCGATTTCACCGCATCCTCGGTCGGCTTCTCCCCGATCAGAACGCGCTCGCCCTCTTCCTCGACGATCTTCTGAATTTCCGCGAGATGGTCGAACTTCGTGTCCCGGACATACTCGACGTCGGCGAAGACGACCCGCTTGAACGATTCCACGTCGAACAGCTGCTCCGGATTGTCGCCGAGAATGAGCGAAGCGACCTTGTCCTTGTCCGCTTTCTTCCAGGCGGGCACGCGGCCTCCGGCGATGAGCGGCTCGTTGCCCTCCGTGACGTACCACTGCATGAACTTCCAGGCGGCTTCCTTGTTCTCCGAGCGGGCGTTGATCGTCGTAAAATCCAGATACCCGGTTCCGCCGCCGAGATACTTGCTGTTCTCCGTCAGCTTCGGAGGAGGCGCGAACGCCGTAATGAAATCGTGCGGATAATCCGTCGTGTTCTTGATGTTCCGCAGGCTCGCCGTACCGATCCAGTGCATCGCGACTTTGTTCGTCAGATAGAGCTGGATGCCTTCCATCTTCGTCGCCTTGGCTTCCGCGATCGGCGGCTGCGCCTTCAGCGTTTTCTCCAGATTGTACATGATGTCGAAATACCGCTTAAACGCCGGATCGTCGAAGTTGCTCGAGCCGTCCTCCTTATAGAAGGCGTCCGGTCCCAGCTCGGTTTTCACCGCTTTGTCCAGATACTCGAAAATTTTCGGCTGCAGCAGATCGGTATAGGAGCCCCAGCGCTTGTCCGCTCCTTCGCCCTTCGTCAGCGCCGCCGCGTAATCCATATATTCGTCCCAGGTCCATTCTTCGGGAATCGGCAGCCCCGCCTCGTCCAGGAAGCTCTTGTTCAGCGTAACGAAGTCGTTCAGAATGATGGCCGGAATGTAATACGTCTTATCCCCGAACTTCGTGATCGAGTTCTCCCCGAAATTATCCGCGACGTCGAATCCGCTCTGCTCGATATAGCCGTCCAGCGGCTCGACCATGCCCGCATCGATCCGCTTGGCCAGCTTGTCCATCCGGTAGTTGATGAACAGGTCGACCTGGTCGCCGGCAAGCAGCGCGGTTTCCAGCTTCGTGTTGCCGCTCTCGTCGTTGACGAAGCGGACGTATTCGACCTGGATGTCCGGATTGGCCTTGTTCCAATTGTCGACCGCCTGCTTCGGTCCGGACTCTTCCGGCACGGCTCCCCAGAACTTCAGCTTGACGACGCTGCCTTTGCCGCCCGACTCGGCCCCGGAGGAACCCGAAGGAGCGGAAGCGCCGTTCCCACCTCCGGAACAGCCCGTAAGCGCCAGCGTCAGGATCAAGCCTAACGAGAATAACCAGATCGTAATCTTTTTCATGCGACATCTCCCTTTTCGTATAAGTTGTATCACCTTTGCCGGTCAACCTTTCACTCCGCTGGACACCACCCCCTCGATAAACCACTTCTGGCAAGCCAGAAAGAGGACGATGACCGGCAAAATCGAGCTGACCGCCGCCGCCATCATCAGCGTGTAATCGGTTCCCGATTCGTCGATGAAGTTGGTGAGACCGAGAGGAATCGTGTACAGCTCCTTCGAAGCCAGGAAAACGAGCGGATTGACGAACTCGTTCCAGTTCCAGGTGAAGCTCAGAATGACAAGGGACACGAGCGCCGGCTTCGACAGCGGCAGGATGATGCGCAGCCACGTCTGCAAATGCCCCGCCCCCTCGATCTTGGCCGCCTCGGAGAAATCCTCCGGAATGCCGACGTAGAATTGCCTGAGCAGGAACACGCCGAACGCGGTGAACATGCCGGGCAGGATCAAGGCGAAGTGCGTGTCGTAAATGCCCAGATAGTTGAAAATGATAAAGCGCGGCACGAGCGTCACCTGGTCCGGAATCATCAGCGTCGCCAGGAAGACGAAGAACACCGCGTCCCGGCCCTTGAAGCGGATTCGCGAAAATCCGTAAGCCGCGGCCGAACAGACCAGCACGGTTCCGACGACCGTAATCGCCGTCACCTTCACCGAATTATAATAGAACAAATCGAAAGGCTGCGAGCCGTTCCATACGCGTTGGTAGTTGTTCCAATTGAAGCGCTTCGGTATCCATTCGATCGGATAATTGAACACGTCGATCGGTATTTTGAACGAGGTGGACAGCATCCAGACGAAGGGAAGCACCATCAGAACGCCGAACGCCGCCAGCACGACGGTCAGCCCCAGCTTCGGCAGAGACAGCCGCTTGCCCGCCAGCTTCAGCTCCATGCGGTTTCCTCCTTTCTCTCGCTGCGGGTCAGTAATGCACCCATTTTTTCTGCCCCTGCCACTGCAGGAACGTGATCAGGAAAATAATCAGGAACAAAATCCAGGCCATGGCCGACGAATAGCCCATTTTGTAGAAATCGAAGCCCGTGCGGTACGAATAATACGTCAGCACCGTCGTGGACGAGCCCGGACCGCCCTTCGTCATAACGAACACCGCGATGAACACTTGGAACGAATGAATGATGCTGGTGATCATGACGAAGAAGGTCGTCGGCGACAGCATCGGCAGCGTAATGCGGAAAAAGCTGCGGGCAGGCCCGGCTCCGTCAATCTTCGCGGCTTCGTACAGGTCCCGGGGAATTCCCTGCAAGCCCGCCAAATAAATAATCATGTTATAACCGACGTTGGCCCATACGGTCATGATCATGATCGCGGGCAACGCCCAGGCGCTGCTCGCGAGCCAGCCCGGGGGATCGGCCACGCCCATGCCCCGGAGGAACGAATTGATCGGTCCCATCGAAGGATTGTACAGCGTCCCCCAGACGATCGAGACGGCGACAATGTTGGACACGTAGGGCATGAAGATCATCAGCCGGATCGGCGATTTCAGATAGACGCCCTTGTTCAGGCCAATCGCCGCCAGCAGCGACAGGGCGATCGTCGCCGGCACGGTGACCGCGGCGAACAGCAGATTGTTCCGCAGACTGTCCACGAACCACTTGTCCGACCACATCTCCGTGAAGTTGCGCAAGCCGATGAACCTCAATCCTTTTAATCCGTCGAGAAAGTTCCAGTCGGTGAAGCTGATGATCAACGACAAGACGATCGGCACGATCGTCAATATTCCGAAGCCCGCAATGGCGGGCAGGATGAACATCCACCCGGCCAACGTATCGGATTGCTTCTGGGTGCGAATAGCGATCTCTCCTTTCCTGCAACCGAAGTCTACTGCCCATGTTAGCGTTTTCCTGCCGCCGCCCGAAACCCGCATTTTCTCTGAAAACGGATACAATTCTATTTTCATAGACCTCATAGGAATTCGGTTCCGAGCGTTCGGCCACGATCTTCAGAAAAAAAGCGACGATTCTCCGAATTCGCGGACAATTCGTTTACACGGCGGGCGAAGCCTGCCTATACTGATGAGATGAAAGCGCTGTATCAGGGGAACGTGACCCTCCATCCAGCTACGCTTCGCAGCCGAGGGATTCGAAAACGCCGAGCGAGGGCACACTTGCTGCAAACGGAAGGTTGCATTCCCGAGATGAAGGAGGCCGGCAGCCATGTCTTTGCCTTTCACCAGCCTGCGAACGAAGTGGATTGCCGCTTTCGTCGCGTTCGTGCTCGTCCCCCTTCTCGGGGCCAGCCTATATACGTATAAGGAAATCGAGAACGTCCTGCGCCACCAGGTCGAGTCTTCGGCCGAGGAACGGCTGCACCAGATCAATCTGAATATCGAACGCAAGCTGCAGACGATGATGCACGCCACCGCCTCGCTCGTCATCGACGAGAACGTGAAGCGGGCGCTGCTGCGTCCTCCGGCTACCGAGCGCGACATGCTGGACAACACCCATGTCATGGACAAGAAGTTTCTGGAGATGTCGACGGCGACCGCCAGCGACAGCTTCTACTTCTCCGTCTTCGACAACTTCGGCTCGTTGTACACCAATTGGGGGCGCACGCCGCAGGCGATGAACGCCATGAAGGAAAGCGAATGGTTCCGGCGGACGCTGGAGGAGAACGGATACATGGTATGGACGCTGAATCACGCCAGCTACGCTTCTCCGGACAGGCAGACGCTGCTGAGCGTCTCCATGGTTTTCCGCGACGAGAGCAACAGGGGGATCGGGCAGTTGGTCATCAGCGAGCCGACGCAATCCTATCTCGACATTCTGCAGACCGGTCATCCCGCCACTCCCGGCTTCGGACTGCTTGTCGGACCGGGCGACCAGGCGCTCACCCCGCTTCCGGAGGAGGCTCTTCCGCTGTACGAGGCGCTGCGGCCGGTCATCGAAAGCTCCGGGGACGGCACCGTCAGCACGCAAGCGTACGGGGACAAATACGTGCTGAGCACCTATTCGCTGCCGATGACGGGTTGGAAAATCGTGCAGATCGTGCCGCACGGCGCCGTCTTTCGTGAAATCGACCGCATCCGCAACGTGTCCATCGCGATTTTCTCGGTCAGCATGGTCGTATTTCTCGGCGTCATCGTCTTTTTCTCGAACATGCTCACCCGTCCGCTGCGCAAGCTGAGAAACGTTATGAAGCAGGTGGAAAAAGGGCGGCTCGACGTTGCCGTGGAGGTGAGGACGAGGGACGAAGCCGGACTGCTCGGTCAGGCCTTCAACAAGATGCTCGAGCGGCTTCGGGGCCATATCGACCGCGAGATCGTGCTGGAGCGGCGTCACGAGCAGGCCAAGCTGGAAGCGCTTCAGGCGCAGATCAATCCGCATTTTCTGCACAACACGCTCAATACGATCCGCTGGATGTCCATTATGGCGGGAACGAAGCCGATTACCGAGATGCTGATGTCTCTCGGCCATCTGCTCGACATGAGCATCCACCGGGGACAGGACCGCATCGGCCTGCGGGAAGAGATGGACAACGTCCGGTATTTCATGACGATCCAGCGCTATCGCTTCGGAGATCACGTATCCGTCTCGGAGCAACTGGAGGAAGGAACGCTGGACGCGCTCGTTCCGAAGCTGTCGCTTCAACCGATTGTGGAAAACGTGTACCGCCACGCTTCCTTCCAGGAGGGACGGGGAGAGATGCTGATCCGTTCCCGAATCGTTTCTCCGGGCGAGCTCCTGCTGGAAATCGTGGACAACGGCCTGGAGGTCAACAAGGAGCGGCTTCGCGACATCGCCGAGCGGATCGGCGCCGACGAGCGGTCCGCCGGCTTCACCAGCGTCGGTCTGCGGAACGTGCACAAGAGAGTTCGCATGATGTACGGGGACGGCTACGGAGTCGCCATCCGCAGGGTGGAAGAGGAAGGCAGAACGTACGTATCGATCCGGCTGCCGCTGCAGCGGCATTCGGAGTCGGAAACGGAAGGGAGGGAAGACGATGAGGATCGTCGTCGTGGAAGATGAGGTGCTGGTGCGCAAAGGAATTTTGTCGGGCATTCCCTGGGCGGAGCACGGCATCGAGGTCGTCGGCGACGCCGCCGACGGACGCACCGGCCTGGAGCTGATCCGCAGGCTGAAGCCCGACATGGTCGTCACGGACATTCAGATGCCGATCATGGACGGCTTGGAGATGATTCGCCAGGTGCGCAAGGAGCTGCCGGATACGGCGATCCTGATTCTGAGCGTGCGCGAAGATTTCGGCGCCGTCCGGGAGGCGATCCGGCTCGGCGTGATCGATTACGTGCACAAGCTGACGATGAGCCCGGAGGAGCTTCTGGAATCGGTGCTTCAGGCCAGAAACGCCAAAGTGGGAGCTTCGAGCGAACTGGCGCTGCGGTCTGAGGGCAATTCGGGGACGGCTTCCGCTCCCGGTCTGCCGGAATGGCTGTCGGGGGAGCGGATGAGCGGGGAAGGAAGCGAATTCGTACCGGAGAATCGGCCGTACGCCGTAGGGATCGTTCGCCTGCCCCCGGGCTCCGACGCCGGAGCGGCGAGACGGCTGCTCGCCGCGGCGGAGGAGCCCGGTTTGCGGGAGGCCGTCTTGAACGCTGCCGTGCCGGACGCCGTATTCGTCGCCCGCGCCGATGCCGCGGACGCAGAGGTGGACGCCGAAGCGCTGGCCGAGCGCTGGCGGACGGATTTCGAAGTCGCGCTGCGGAAGCTGGGTCCCGAAGGAGCGCGGATGTCCGTGGGCCTCGGCGCGGTGCGGCGCGGGACGGCGGAGCGGAGCGAGGCTTATCGGGAGGCGCGGGAGGCGCTCGCCGTACGCTTCTATGCCGGAGCCGGCTGCGCGCATCTGTATTCGCCGGAGGACGAGCGCAGCGAGGCGCCCGATGAAGCCGGAAGCTTCGCTCCGACCGCGGCGTTGAAAGCTTACCTGACCGCGCTCGAACAATCGGACGGAGAACTGGCGGCCCGCAGATTCGAGGAATTGTTTCCCCGGCTTCCCCCGAGACGGATGGCCCCGCACGCGGTTCGCGACCGGATGCTGCAATGGCAATCCGCAGTCGCCCTCCTGCTGGGAGAGTGGGGCTACCCTCTGCAGGGCTTCTGGGAGCAGGCTTCCCCCTTCGAACAGCTCAACCAGTTGGATACCTACGAGGAGTTGCGGGAATGGTGCTGGCGGCTGCACACGGTTGCCCGGGAGCTGCTGGAGGATTGTTCGCATAACGGACGGCGGAGCGAAGTCGAGCAGGCGATCCGCTACATGAAGGAGAACTACCGTCATCCGATCCGGTTGCAGGAGGTCGCGGCCCACGTCAATCTGAGCGACAACTACTTCAGCTTCCTGTTTTCCAAGAGCACCGGCCAGCCCTTCGTCCATTATTTGCACAACCTTCGCGTCGACAAGGCGAAGGAGCTGCTCCGCGAAGGCATGCTGCCCTGGTACGAGATCGGCGAACGGGTAGGCTTCGACAATCCCAAATATTTCGCGAAAATTTTCAAGCGGATTGCCGGGACGACGCCCGCGCAGTTTCAGAAAACCAAATGAGGCCGCGCGCGGGCTGCTTTTCCCGGCGCGGCCTCCGTTTGCCGGGCGGTCCTTCTCTATCTCCTCTTCGCCTCGCGCAGGCGGAATTGCCCGACGAGCTGCTGCATGAAGCCCGTAATCGCTTCGACATTGCCCGAAGTGTGGCGCACGCTCACGATGTCTGCCTGCAGCTCCTGAATCTGCCCTTCCACCTCTCGCGAAATGGCGCGGTTCTCGATGCTGACCCCTGCCACCTTCTCCATCAGGACGACGACTTCGTCGACGACCTGCGTTTTGCGCGAATCTTCCGCCTGCGCGTTCCCGAGCGTCTCCGAAGCCGCGGCGACCAGCTCCGTCCCTTCCTGTACGACCTTCGTCCCTTCGCGGACCGACGAATAGGCATCCTGCGAGTGCAGCGAAATTTTCTCCACGAATCCGTGCACTTCCTCGGTCGACTGCCTCGTCAGATCCGCCAGCTTGCGAATTTCGCCGGCGACTACGGCGAAGCCGCGGCCGTGTTCGCCGACCCTGGCGGCCTCGATGGACGCGTTAAGCGCGAGCAGGTTCGTCTGGGCGGAGATTTCCTGAATGACGTTCAGAACCCCGCGAATTTCGTTGGCCGTGTCGGCGAACAACCGGATCGTCTCGTTCGTCTCCGCGACGCGCACGGAAATTTCCGACATTTTATCCCCGATCCGGCCGACTTCCCCTTGAGCGACCGCGATCTGCCCGGACGCCTTCTCCTCCAGCTCTCTCAGCGTCTTGCGCATCTCGTCGGTTACGTTCTTCGCCTCGTCGATGTCTTTGAGCTGACGCCTCAGGCTGCGGATCATGTCGTGAACCTTCCCGCTGACCCGCTCGGTCGAGGACGCCGTGAAGCTATTATCTTCCATTTCACCTCACATGGAATAAAGGGTGCCATTTTGGGGTTCTGGGCAAAAAAAATCGACTTTCGCACGGTTTGATGTGAGATTCCTCGTCACGAATACCAAAAAAAGTACAACTGACCAATTCGCATACATAAACCGACCAACGAAACGCCTGATGGAGAGGCATTTGCAAGGAGAACGGAGGGCGATGTTCTAAAGAATCGGTTATCGCCTCCCGAATAGCGCTCAAACGGAGGGCGATGTTCTAAAGAATCGGTTATCGCCTCCCGAATAGCGTTCAAACGGAGGGCGATGTTCTAAAGAATCGGTTATCGTCTCCCGAATAGCGTTCAAACGGAGGGCGATGTTCTAAAGAATCGGTTATCGTCTCCCGAATAGCGCTCAAACGGAGGGCGATGTTCTAAAGAATCGATTATCGTCTCCCGAATGGCGCTCAAACGAAGATTGTTGCAGAAAGAATCGCACATTGGCACACGGGGGGAGGCCATGACGAATAGCCTTTTTACTCCAAAAAGAGCCTTGCGGAGTTGATGTGAGTCTCAGTTGGTCAGCCGGCACCGAAAAAGCCCCCGGACACGCGCCGAAGCGGCGAACCGGAGGCTTAACTCGATCAGCTTCTTATTTCACGAAGCCGAGCAGCATTTCGCGAATCATTTTGGAGGCGACGATCGGCGTCATCTCCGTCGGATCGTAGATCGGAGCGACTTCGACAAGGTCGAAGCCGACGACGTTGACGCCGGAGCGCGCGATCGCGTGGATCGCTTCCAGCAGCTCCTTGGACGTAATGCCGCCCGCTTCCGTCGTTCCCGTGCCGGGAGCGGCGGACGGATCGAGCACGTCGATGTCGATCGTGACGTAGACCGGGCGTCCGGCCAGAGAAGGAAGCTCCTTCTTCAGCGGCTCGGCCACCTCGAACGGATGGAAGTGGATGCCGGACTCCTGCGCGTACGTCCAATCTTCCTTGGAGCCGGAACGGATGCCGAACTGATAGATGTTGGACGGCCCCATCAGCTCCGCCGCTTTGCGAAGCGGCGTGGAGTGGGACAGCGGCTCGCCCTCGTAGTCCTCGCGCAGGTCGGTATGCGCGTCGAAGTGCAGGATGGCTAGATCGGGGTATTTCTTGTACACCTCTTGAATGACCGGCCAGCTGACGAGATGCTCGCCTCCGAGTCCGACAGGGATTTTGCCGTCGGCCAGAACGCCCCGCACGTATTCCCCGATAATATCGAGACTCTTCGCCGCGTTGCCGAACGGAAGCAGCAGATCGCCCGCGTCGAAGTACGCCAGATCGTAGAGACTGCGATCCAGATAAGGGCTGTATTCCTCCAGTCCGACGGAAGCTTCGCGGATGCGGCCGGGGCCGAAACGGGAGCCGGGACGGAAGGAAACGGTATAATCCATCGGCATCCCATAGATGACTGCTTGGGATGCCGCGTAATCGTCGGAGCTGCAGATGAACACATTGCCGGAATAAGCTTGATTTAAGCGCATAGAGTGAACGATTCTCCTTTTACTTCGTCAGATCCTCGACGAACTTCGGAAGCGCGAACGCCGCCTTGTGCAGCCGAGGGGAGTAGTATTTGGTATCGAGCTCGGGAAGCTTGCTCTCGTCGACCGCCAGCGGGTCGTATTTCTTGCTGCCCAGCGTGAACGTCCACAAGCCGCTTGGATAGGTCGGAATGTTCGCCGCGTACACGCGCACGATGTCGAACACTTCCTTGACGTCGCGGTTGACGCTCCGGATCAGATCGGCCTTGAACCACGGGTTGTCGGTCTGCGCCACGAAAATGCCGTCATCCTTCAGCGCGTCGTGAATGCCTTGGTAGAAACCTTTCGTGAACAGGTTTACGGCAGGGCCGACCGGCTCCGTGGAATCGACCATGATGACGTCGTACGTATTTTTGTGGTCGTGGATGTGCATGAACCCGTCGTTGACGATCACTTCGACGCGAGGATCGTCCAGCTTGCCCGCAATGGAAGGCAAGTATTGCTTGGAATACTCGATGACTTTGCCGTCGATGTCGACGAGCACCGCCTTTTTCACTTCGGGATGCTTCAGCACTTCGCGGATGACGCCGCCGTCTCCGCCGCCGACCACAAGAACGTTCTCCGGGTTCGGATGCGTGAACAACGCCGGGTGCGCCACCATCTCATGGTAGACGAACTCGTCCCGCTCCGTCGTCATGACCATGCCGTCGAGCACGAGCATATTGCCGTATTCCTCCGTCTCGATCATGGCGAGCTCTTGGAAATCCGTCTGTTCGTGGACCATCGTTCGTTTGATCTTCATCGTGATGCCGAAGTTCTCGGTTTGCTTCTCCGTATACCACAGTTCCATGGAGGACATGCGCCACCCCTACTTTCTCGGTGCTGAAAACCGGACTTTGTGAACCCGAACTTATTGTATCAAACTAGATGTATTATATAAAATCGGCGCCAAAAAGCAACAACTTGAAGCGGAAATTTACGCGCGGTTTACGATTGCCCGTCCGGCCGGAAGCCCGGCTCCGGGAATAGCCTCCCCCTTCCTTCTCCATACTACATAGGTAACGATTTCCTATGCGTCGCGAAGGAGGCCTCATCATGGATCGTAAGACCGGCAAGGGCGCGAAGACCTCGCCCGACGTTTCCAAATGGAGCAAGCTGCGTCGGCGGATCGGCTGGATGACGCTGCTGAGCCTGATCGCTCTGGCCTCGGCGGGATTTCTGCTGCTCAGATATGCGCCGCTGCCGGCGGGAGCGACGATGCAGTCGACCCGCATCGTCGACGCGAACGGGCAGACGATCGCCAGCTTGAAGGGCGGCGTCAACCGGCCGACGGCGAAGCTCGCCGATATCTCCCCATGGCTCGTCAAAGCCACGCTGGCCGTCGAGGACCGCCGCTTCTACGAGCATGCCGGAGTCGATTGGCGCGGTCTGGCGCGGGCGGCCTGGGTCGACCTGCGCCATATGTCCAAGGAGCAAGGCGCGAGCACGCTCACCCAGCAGCTCGCCCGCAACCTGTATCTGTCGCACGAGAGGACGTGGACCCGCAAGCTGAAGGAGGCCTGGTACGCGGCCCGGCTGGAGCAGGCGTTCTCCAAAGAGGAAATCCTCGAGCTGTACTTGAACCAGATCTACTACGGCCATGGCGCTTACGGCGCGGAAGCGGCTTCCAAGCTCTACTTCAACAAGCCCGCCAAGGAGCTGAACATCGCCGAGAGCGCCTTGCTCGCCGGCATCCCCAAGGGGCCGCGCTACTATTCTCCGCATCTGAATCCGAGAAGCTCCCGCTCGCGTCAGCGCAAGGTGCTCCAATCGATGCTGGAAACGGGCCAGATCACGAAGCTGCAGGCAGAACGCGCCGCCCTGGAGAACGTCGCCGTGCGCGCCTTGCCCGAAGAGGAGGAACGCGCCGCCCCTTATTTCGCGGAATACGTCAAGAAGGTGGCCGTCGAGCGGCTCGGCATCGACGAGAGGCTGATGAACGAAGGAGGGCTGACGATCCGGACGACGCTCGATCTGCGCGTGCAGCAGATGGCCGAGGCCGCCGTCAAGAAGGGGCTGAAGGGGGCCAGCAGGGAGCTGCAGACGGCGCTGATCGCCCTCGATCCCCGCAACGGTTACATTAAAGCGATGGTCGGCGGACGCAACTTCCGCACCAACCAGTATAACCGGGTGTTCGCGAGCACGAGGCAGCCGGGCTCCTCGTTCAAGCCGATCGTGTACGCGGCGGCGCTGGAGAGCCGGGCGATTACGGCAGCGACGCGCTTCCGCAGCGAGCCTACGCTGTTCTACTTCGATCATGATCGGCAGATTTATCGTCCGAACAACTACAACGGACGTTATTTCCACGGCGACATCGGGCTGCGCCAGGCGATCGCGGCCTCCGACAACATCTACGCCGTTCATACGATCATGCAGACCGGTCCGGAGAACGTCATCGCGATGGCGCGCAAGCTGGGCATCACCGCCCCGCTCAAAGCCGTTCCTTCGCTCGCCCTCGGCACGTTCCCCGTCAGTCCGTTCGAGATGGCGTACGCCTTCTCCGCCTTCGCCAACGGGGGAGCCCGAGCTGAACCGGTCGCGATAACGCTCGTCCAGGACCGCCGCGGCAAGATTCTGTACGAAAGCCATCCGCGGCAAGAGCAGGCGGTCGAACCCGCCCTCGCCTATGTAACGACGAATCTGCTGAAGAGCGTGTTCGAGAGGGGCGGCACCGCGCGGAGGGTGTCGAAAATGCTGAACCGTCCCGTCGCGGGCAAGTCGGGCACGACCGATTCCGACGCCTGGTTCGTCGGCTATACGCCGGAGCTGGCGACCGCCGTATGGGTGGGATACGATCGGGGACGGCCGATTACATCGGGCGAAGCGCATCGCGCCGCCCCGATCTTCGCCCAGTTTACCGAGGCGGCGCTGGCAGGCTCGCCACCGAAAGGTTTTCCGGTGCCGGAAGGCGTCGTTCATGCCTACATCGATCCGACGACCGGCCTGCTCGCCTCCCCGGCCTGTCCGGGAGAAGGCGCAATCGAGGTGTTCCTGCAAGGCACCGAGCCCGCCCGCTCATGCGGTCCGCTCGGACCGGTCGTCGATTCGGACGCGCGTCGTCCCGAGCAGCCCAGCCGGCCTTGGTGGAAGAAGCTGCGCAAATGGTGGCATTCCTGAGCCGGCGGGATAGCCCCGTACCGGTACAGCCTAACTGACTCGACGGGATAACCGAACAGGTACACGCCGCCTGGGACCAAGAATGTACCGAATCCGGTGCGATACCCGAACCGACGGCGCTCCTAAGCCGCCCTAGGGCGTGTATGCAACCTCCGAGGATAGCAGATGTTGCCGAATTTTCGTTCCATGCAAGGAACTTTTGTGAAGGCGTACCGGGGGTACGTCAAGCAAAAGTGACGCAGCAGGGGGCG
>NZ_JBEPYQ010000065.1:0-38707 GCF_041641335.1 Cohnella sp.
TATTCGAGCGTATCGACTTAAGCTATAAGCTGCCCGAGCCGGTCATCAACGTGCTGATCCACTACGTGTTCTCGCTCGGGAGGGCGCAGCGGCTGACGAAGTCGTTCGTCGACGCGATCGCTTCGAACATGCTGGCCAAAGGCATCGACACGATCGAGAAGGCGATCAGGTATATTCGCGAGCAGGAGAAGCTGAACGAAGCGCTCGACCGCAAAAACCGCGGGGACGAGCCCTCCGGCGCGGCTGCAGCGGCCGGATCGCGCGGGGGCGGGCGCCGCAAGCCCGCGATGTCCGTCGTCAAGGATACAGGGCCGGCGGAGGAGGTCACTCCGGAAGAGCTGGAACGGATGTTGGCCCGGGCGAGAGAACGAAAGAGCAAAAAATAAGGCCGGTTAAGTTAAGCGGCTCGAGAGGAGGCACGGAGAATGGAATCGTTACAGGAAGCTTTGCGCCGTCTGCCGTTCGGTCCGCAGTCGGGACGAGGACGAGACATCGCCGCGCAGGTGTTGGCCGATCCGCTCGTGGTCGACCTGCGCGAACGCTATCCCGAGCTGGACGATCAGGCGCTGCGCCTGAACTTGAATCGCCTCTACCAGATGACCAAGGAACATCGCAACTGCCAGGCCTGTCCTGGGCTTGAAGCTTGTCCGAACGACATGCAGGGCCATTCCACCGGCATTTCGTGCGAAAGCTTAAACGGCCGTTGGCAGATCAACGATTATAAAACCCCCTGCTCCAAGTGGATCGCATTCGAAGGTCAGGAGAGAATCCGTCGCAGGGTGACGAGCCTGTACTTGGACAATTCCACGCTCGGACAGTTTTACGATGAAGAAGAGATGATCCGCCTGGATGCCAACCGGGCGATGGCCGTGGATCAGCTTCAGGAATACGCCGACCGGGCGGAAGAGTCGGGCCTGCCGACTCGCGGATTGTATCTTCAGGGCAATTTCGGTACCGGCAAGACGTATCTCGCCGGTTACTTGCTTCATAGGCTCGCCAGAAAAGGCTACTCCGGCGTCATCGTGTACATGCCCGAATTCGTCGAGGACGCCAAAGCGCTCATGTTCGAGCCGCAGAAGCTGAAGGAGACGATTGCTATGATGAAGGAAGCCGATCTGCTTGTCTTCGACGACATCGGCGCGGAAAATTTGACGCCTTGGGTGCGCGACCACGTGCTGGGCGCGATTCTGAACCATCGGATGAACCGCAAGCCGACCTTCTACACGTCCAATCACGATCTGGAGGATCTGGAGAAGCACTTCAGCTTCACGCACAAGGAAGGCGAAGAAATGCACAAGGGGCAGCGGTTGATGGACCGCATCCGTTCGTTCGTCGACGTCATCCACGTCCGGGGGCGCAACCATCGCGGCTCCGGGAAATAATCTCGAACGGTTTTACGGGACATTAGGGCCTTCCTCTCGATGTGAAAGCACATCGGAGGGAGGCTGCTTTTTTTCAAAATGGATTTATCAGTTTTTTTTATAGACACTTATTGACAATCGACTTGCCACCCTGTTAAGATTTCACCAATACCAAGTAAGTTTATATGATTTACATGGTATATAGGTATTATCGATGAAAGCGGGTATCGCGAACAGCACACAGTTGGCGGTCACGCGAACGAGAAATCGGTTCTCGAGCTATCGGAATGGCCATCCGGAGCGACGGAAACGCAAAACACATTGAAATGGTTGGGGTGGATGAACATGAAATCATTTAAAACTTTTAGCTTGGTACTTATAGCGGCACTCATCGTTACCGTACTTGCGGCATGCGGTTCCAAAAACAATAGCAGCGAACCGTCCCATGCAGCGTCGCCCAGCGCACCGGCCTCCGCGAGCGAATCGCCGAGCGCTTCGGCATCTGCGGAACCGAGCAAAGAAGTTCCCAAAGACATCGAACTGCTTAACGTATCCTACGATCCTACTCGCGAGCTGTATGAAGAGTTCAACAAAAGCTTCGCTGAATACTGGAAAGAAAAAACCGGAGGCAATATTACGATCAAGCAATCCCACGGCGGATCCGGCAAGCAAGCCCGCTCGGTCATCGACGGACTGGAGGCGGACGTCGTCACGCTGGCGCTCGGCTTCGACATCGACGCGCTCGTGCAGCCGGGATTACTGAAGCCCGATTGGCAGGCAACGTTTGAGCAGAATAGCACGCCATACACGTCCACGATCGTCTTCCTCGTGCGCAAGGGCAATCCGAAAGGGATTCAAGACTGGGACGACCTGATCAAGGACGGCGTCCAGGTCATCACCCCGAACCCGAAAACATCGGGAGGAGCGCGGTGGAACTATCTGGCCGCTTGGGGCTTCGCGACGAAAACGCTAGGATACGACGAAGCGCAGACGCTCGACTTCCTGAAGAATCTGTTCAAGAACGTGCCGGTGCTCGACACGGGAGCCCGCGGATCGACGACGACGTTCGTGGAAAAAGGAATCGGCGACGTGCTGCTGGCGTGGGAAAACGAAGCTTATCTCGCTCTGAAGGAGTTCGGCGACAATTACGAGATCGTAACGCCTTCTCTGAGCATTCTGGCGGAACCGCCGGTCGCCCTCGTTGATAAAAACGTCGACAAGAGAGGCACGCGGGAAGCGGCAACGGAATATCTGCAATACTTGTACACCGAGCAAGGCCAAGAGATCGCGGCGAAAAACTTCTACCGTCCTCGCCTTCAATCGGTTGCCGACAAATACAAAGACCAATTCGGCGAACTCAACCTGCTGACGATCGACCAAGACTTCGGCGGTTGGAACGAAGCGCAATCGAAGCATTTCTCCGACGGAGGCACGTTCGACCAAATCTATACCCCGGGTTCCTAACCAAGGGCCGGGAGGAGGTTAACGCGGCGTCATGACACGTTTTCGAAAAAAAGAACGGATATTGCCCGGATTTTCCATCACGCTGGGCTTTACGATCCTCTATCTCAGCCTGATCGTATTGATTCCGCTGGCGGCGCTGGCCATCAAGTCGGCGGACCTGTCGGCCGCCCAGTGGTGGAAGACCGTGTCCGATCCGCGCGTCGTGGCCTCCTACAGATTAAGCTTAACGACCGCGTTCGTCGCGGCGGCGGTTAACTTCGTCTTCGGATTGCTGCTTGCCTGGGTGCTCGTGCGCTACGAGTTTCCCGGCAAGCGGATCATCGACGGTCTCATCGATTTGCCGTTCGCGCTGCCGACGGCGGTCGCGGGCATCGCTCTTACGACCATTTATGCGCCCAAGGGCTGGGTAGGCTCTCTGCTCGAGCCTCTGGGTATCAAGGTGGCGTACACTCCGATCGGAATCACGATCGCGCTGATCTTTATCGGCATTCCGTTCGTCGTGCGAACGGTGCAGCCGGTGCTGCAGGATTTGGAAACCGAGATGGAGGAAGCAGCGGTCATGCTCGGTTCCTACCGGCTGCGGATTTTCTTCAAAATCATTTTGCCCGATTTGAGTCCTCCGCTTCTGACGGGCTTCGCGCTGGCGTTCGCCCGCGGAATCGGGGAATACGGCTCGGTCGTATTCATCTCCGGCAACATGCCGATGAAGACGGAGATCGCGCCGCTGCTGATCATTACGAAGCTCGAGCAGTACCAATACGCGCAAGCCGCGGCGGTCGCCGTCGTGCTCCTGCTGATCTCCTTCGCGCTGCTGTTGGTCATCAACATTTTGCAAAGGTGGAGCAATCGCCGCCTTCGCACCGTGAAGGGGGCCTGATCGGACATGGCGGGAATCGTTACAAATCCGCGGACTTCGAAAAAACAGGCGGTGAAACCGCATCTGTCGGAGCCCGGAATCGTGAAGGTCGTGCTGATCGGCATCGCGCTGCTGTTCCTCTCTCTGATCGTGCTGCTTCCGATGGCGGCGGTATTGGTAGAAGGGTTTCGCAAAGGCTGGGCGGCTTACCTAAGCGCCTTAACCAACCCGGACGCGATGTCGGCTTTGAGATTGACGCTGATTACGGCGCTGATCGCCGTCCCGTTGAATACGATTTTCGGATTGGCGGCGGCTTGGGCGATTACGAAGTTCAAGTTTCGCGGGAAAAATTTGCTCGTCACGCTGATCGACTTGCCTTTCGCGGTATCGCCGGTCGTGAGCGGTATGATTTACGTGTTGCTGTTCGGCGCGCAAGGCTTGCTCGGGCCGTGGCTCGACAAGCACGATATCGATATTATTTTCGCTACGCCTGGGATCGTCATCGCCACGATGTTCGTTACGTTCCCGTTCGTGGCGAGAGAGCTGATTCCGCTCATGGAGACGCAGGGAGTCACGGACGAGGAAGCGGCGGTCAGCCTCGGTGCAAAAGGCTGGCGGGTATTCTTCAAGGTGACGCTGCCGAACATCAAGTGGGGCTTGCTGTACGGCATGATTTTGTGCAACGCGAGAGCGATGGGCGAATTCGGAGCGGTGTCGGTCGTGTCCGGCCATATTCGGGGCGAGACGAACACGCTGCCGCTGCATATCGAAATTTTGTACAACGAATATCAATTCAGCGCCGCGTTCGCCGTAGCTTCGCTGCTGATGGTACTGGCCGTCGTCACACTCATCGTCAAGTCCGTGCTTGAAGGCCGCATGAGCGAAGAGAGCCGTTAATAAACGTTGTCGGGAACAAAGTGAAACGGAGGAAAACAACATGGCTAAACCGGTAGAAGTAGACGAACGTTGGTTGGGACGCATCGCGGAACAGGTCAACGGACTGGAATACGGCGAGGTCAACATTGTCGTTCATGACGGCCGAATCGTGCAGATCGAGCGCAAGGAGAGAAGACGATACGACGACGTTGCGCGCGGCGTCAAGAAGGAGCGCGAGTCGGCCAATTCGCAATCCTAGCCGCGAACGAAAAAGAAGCCATTATATCCTGCCTGTGCGGACTCTCACCGCCAAGTTATCGCCCGTGCCAAACCACACGCAAAAGAGGCCGCCCCGATCGGGGCGGCCCTTTGCTTGTTGTTGGAATCAAGAAATGATGAATTTAACGACAACCGCGACCGTGAACACGATGAACATGAAGCCGAACATCACTCCAAAGCCCGTCGCTACGTCGAACAAATCGTCGCGCGGCTCTTCGTTGACGTGCTGGCGCGGATCGGTAACATTTGCCATTGGTAAGCCTCCTGACACGCATTCGATAACTACAGTATACCCAACATCGCTTTTTGTTGTAAAGTATTCCCCCGAACGATAGGTGACAAGTTTGCGACAACGGAAAAACCGATGAGGCGGCGCATCGCCCGAATGTGCTACAATGGGAGGAACGGGTGTTCTATCCGGCCGGACATAGATAAGATCAAGCCAGAAGGAGGTACGTTTCTTGGATATCCTGAATTCTACCGCGAGTCGGGACAAAGCGATGGAGAACATTCGCAACAAGCTGGCGCTGCTTCCCGACCAGCCCGGCTGTTATTTGATGAAAAACGAAGAAGGAAAAATCATATACGTCGGCAAGGCCAAAGTGCTGAAAAACCGCGTGCGCTCTTACTTTACCGGAAGCCACGACGGCAAGACGCAAAGGCTCGTCTCCGAAATCCGCGACTTCGAGTACATCGTGACGGCCAGCAATACGGAATCGCTGATCCTCGAGTGCAATTTGATCAAGGAGCATTTTCCCCGATACAACGTGCTGCTGAAGGACGACAAGTCGTTTCCCTACCTGAAAATCACGAACGAAAAGCATCCGAAGCTGGAGGTAACAAGGCGGGTAGTCAAGGACAAGGCGAAGTATTTCGGCCCCTATCCGAACGCCTTTGCCGCCCAGGAGACGAAGAAGCTTCTGGATAGGATGTACCCGCTGCGCAAATGCAATTCGCTGCCGGACAAAGTGTGTCTGTATTATCATCTGGGCCAGTGCGTAGCGCCTTGCGAATATCCGGTGGAGCAGACCGTTTACGACGACATGGTCGGGGAAATCGCCAAGTTTCTGAACGGCGGGCACACGGAAATCAAAAAAGAGCTGAAGCGCAAGATGGAGCAGGCCGCAGAAGAGCTGCAATTCGAGCGGGCGAAGGAATACCGCGACCAGATCGTCGCGATCGAAGCGTTGATGGAGAAGCAGACGATCAACATGGCAGACGCGATGGACCGCGACGTGTTCGGTTATTCGGTCGACAAGGGCTGGATGTGCGTGCAGATTTTATATATGCGGCAGGGGAAAATGAATCAGCGCCACATGTCCGTATTCCCGTTTTATGGAGAGGCGTACGACGACTTCCTTAGCTACGTGACGCAATATTACAGCGATAATCCGGCATTGCCCCGCGAGGTGCTGCTGCCTCCGCCCCCGGGGGAAGAATCGGTCGAGGAGGCGGCGGAGAAATCCGCCCAGCCGGTCGTGGCCGCCGATGCGGCCCGGACCGCCATGGTCGCCGAGACGAAGGAAAGCTACGGTGAGGCGGCGGAGGCGCACGAGCCGGCGGAAGAAGGCGAAGCCGCCGAGGTTGGAGAGTCGCTGCGCCGCTGGCTGAAGATCAAGGTGGCGATTCCCCGCCGTGGCTCGAAGCGCCAGCTCGTCTCCATGGCCTGCGACAATTCCCGCGTCGCGCTGGAGGAGAAGTTCCGCTTGATCGAGCGGGACGAATCGCGTACTGCCAAGGCGGCGGAGGGGCTGGCGAATTGGCTCCGCATTCCGAGCGCGTCGCGAATCGAAGCGTTCGATAACTCGAACATTCAGGGCACCTCCGCGGTATCGGCGATGGTCGTGTTTACGGACGGCAAGCCGGACAAGAAGGAGTACCGCAAGTACAACGTCAAAACGGTGCAGGGACCGGACGATTACGAGTCGATGCGCGAAGTCGTTCGGCGCCGTTACGAGCGCTTGCTGAAGGAAGGGCAGCGCCTGCCCGATCTTATCGTCGTCGACGGAGGCAAAGGGCATATCGCCGCCGCGCTCGACGTGCTCGTCAACGAGCTGGGGCTTGACGTTCCCGTATGCGGGTTGGCGAAGGACGCGAAGCACCGCACCTCACAGCTGCTCGTGGGCGATCCGCCCGAGGTCGTGCCGCTGCCGCGCGACAGTCAAGAGTTCTACTTGCTGCAGCGCATCCAGGATGAGGTGCACCGGTTCGCAATTACGTTTCACCGCGAGAAGCGGGCGAAGTCGATGGTCGCCTCCCGTCTGGACGCGATACCGGGCATCGGAGAGAAAAGAAGGAAGCAACTGCTGAGCCATTTCGGCTCGCTCAAAGCGATCAAGGAAGCGTCCGTCGCGGATTTTCGCGCCGTATCGATCGGCGAGGCGCTGGCTCAGCGCATTCTCGACGCGCTTCATGCGGAATAATAATTTGCCTTATAGGGCGGCGTTATCGGTCAGTCGGACTGGCTGGATAACGCCGCCTTTTCTCTTCTTTTGTCGGTATCCCGTCCACTCAGTTTTCCTGCACCGCATTCTGAGTATAAACGTAGCGCCTTTTCTCTTCTTTTGTCGGTATCCCGTCCACTCAGCTTGTCTGCACCACATTTTGAATAGGTACGTAGTGCCTTTTCTCTCCTTTTGCCGCTATCCCGTTAGCTCAGAAACCTGATCAACCGACATTAGCGAAGAGACTATCCCGTTCGGTCAGTTGATGCATTTCGTGCTATTTATGAACTTCACACTGATTCGCCCTTGAGAGTATCCCCGTCGCTCAATACAAATCCAATTCGTTGGAAATCGGGCTTGTTAAAATGAAGAGAAGCTGTTTACAAATACAAAGAAGAGAGAGGAGGATTACCCAAGTTTAAGCGATTGTTGCCTTGCGGCTCGAGTTAATCTGTTAGAGCGGGAACCGCCGGCAGTCTTAGTGAGCTCCGGGTAGGTGATTCTAGAAGAATGGATGCAATCCGCGAGTAATTGAACGTAGAGGGTGGATCTGCCGCGATTGTAATAATAGCAAAATTGATCAAGATACGCCTGCAGGTGCTTAGGACCGATGCCTAGAAACGTTCGGCCAATCCACCAAGTCACATCGTACCCCATCCACACGAGCTTTTTATTCATATCCCGTCCGTACTTTCGGGTTACGATTACGTTTGTCGCATCGTCAGGATGAACGTGAGCGCGAATGAAAGGCGCCGTATCCGGGCAGTCGTACTTGTCTTTTAACGGGGCTTTGGATTGCAGTTTAATCACAATTGTGTCTGGAGTGCCGTCGCTCGCATCCGAAGCGCCGATCAGCAGAGGTTGTTCTTGTTGATGCCAGTCGAAGGAAGGAACCATCCGTTTGCAATAGACGGAATCCGAAACGCGAACAATGCCCGATAGCAGCCGATTCGATTCTCTCGCAGCCATGGCGCGGCGAATTTTGTGACAGATCAACCAGGCCGTTTTGTAGGTGACATGGATCGCTTCGGAGAGCTGGCGGGCATTCACGCAGCGGGGCTGGGCATGCAGAAAAATGGCCTGGAACCAACGATGAAGAGGCGTACGGCTGCCCTCCATAATGGTGCCGGCGATCAAGGAAGTTTGCGTATGGCAGGAGCGACATTCGTAGAGCGGAATCCGACGGGTGGAAATGAGATAGAAAAGCGGGTGGTTGCAGCGCGGACAGCGAAAGCCGTCGGGCCACTTCAACTCGAACAGAACAGGGAAACAATCCGCTTCCTCATTATAGACGGAACAGAATTTTTGGAATTTCTCCGCGGCTTCTTTAAGGCTCATACGAATCTCCCTTCCGCTTTAAAAGAACGTTTGTTCTGTTTTTATTATACCAAACATTTGTTCTTGTTTAAAGTTTTAAATAGTTAATTTTTCTTTTTATTTATAGTGACTTCCAACTGACTCGAGGGGATATCGGCAAAAGGGGCGAAGAACTGTAAGCGTGGTATAACGTCAACTGACCGAAAGGGATAGCGGCAAAAGGGTGGGAAAGACGGTGGGGCAGGTGCGGCGTGAACTGAATGGAGGGGATAGCGGCAAAAGGCATACAGAGAATGAATGGAGAGAGATAGAACGAACTGATCGAGAGGGATATCGGTAAAGGGATGAAACGTAGCTGTGAAGCGGACTGACGGAAGGGGATAGCGGCAAAATCTGAGGGGTTATTATATGCGCTCTAGACCAAAGTCTAATGCCTGCTGGACGAAAGTTCGGAAACGAACCCGACGCGAAACGATGGGAGCGGGGGAGACGGCGAGATACAATGAAGCTAACGCAAAACGGAGGCGGAGGAACGGATATGCAAAATCAACCGGAATGGTCGGCGGGCAACGCGGGGTGGACAAGAGGAACTGCGGCGCTGCGCCGCGGCTTCGGCAGTGCCAGACAGAACGTCTGGATGACGTGGGAGAGAACGGCCGCTTGGGCGATGAAGCTGACGAGCGAGCATTCGCTGTACGCGGGGATCTGCATCGTGATGGTCAAAAGGTATAAGGGAGAGCCGTTTGTCTGCGAGGACGGGACCCGGATCGAACGAGGAGACCGGATCGGCGAGCTGCATCTGAACAACGGGAAGGTGCTGGCGCTGACACGGGAGCTGGGGGCGGACCGGGCCGCGCTTCAGACGGCGCGTCTGGCGAGGAAATCGCTTAAGGAAATCCGGCGGGAGTTGGACGGTCGGCCGGAGCTGGCTCCGGTCAAGGCGCTCGTCGGGGTTACGATTCTCCATCGGGGACTGACGCACGGTCTCGGATTTGAACAGCGTCCGCTTGCTTCGAAACGGTTCGAGAAGCTGACGTCGATCTATTTGAAGCTGCTTCTCCGCTTCATGCATCCGAACGGACTGGCGCGCAGCGAGCGGAGCAGGCTGAAGCTGACCCCGGTGATGCTCGTCTGCACACGCGGCAATCTCGCCCGCAAGTTCGGGCCTAAGCCGGAGCTCCGGCAGCACGGGGGCGGATCGTCCGGCTGCGAAAGTTTAGCCTCTGGATAAGGAGTGAGCAAGTTGAACGCAACTCCGATCGAATCGCGAGCCCAGGCCGTCAAGCAAGGGGCGGCTTGGCGGCCCTTGCTGTGGCTGCTGCTCATTCCGGCTATTAATCTGCTGTACGTCCTGCAGAACCGGGCGGCGGGCAACGCGAGGTCGCTTGTAACCGAAGTCGACGGGAGTATTCCGTTCGTGCCGGCATTCGCGCTGCCTTACTCGCTGTGGTACCCGTTCCTGTTCGTCGTATTCGTTCTTGTTCTTCGCAAAGACAGGAGGGAATATTTCCGGCTGCTGCTGGCGTTTTGCCTCGGCTTGCTGCTGTCGAATCTCGTTTTCCTGGTGTTTCAGACGACCGTTCCCCGCCCCGAGATCGGGACGGAAGGTTTTTTCCACGGTATCGTCTCTTTTATTTATGCCAACGACCAGCCCTACAACTGCTTTCCGAGCGTACACGTGCTGACGAGCGCTCTTATGATTTACGGCGCTCGCCGATTAAGAACGGCGGCGAAAATCCCGATCGCGGTCGTGGCCGTCAGCATTATCGTTTCCACGGTGTTTATCAAGCAGCATGTCATCGCGGACGTTATGGCCGGGCTGCTTGCCGCCAAGCTCGTCTTCTGGCTGGCCGGCAAGCTCATCAGGCGGTTCGAACGAAGAAGAGAGCTGTCGGATAAGTATAAACAGAGTATCAGACAGCTCAGCTTCAGGTCCGAGGACGAAGCGCTCGATGAAGCCGCCAGATCACGATGCCGACGAGAGCCGGGGTGAGGAGGCTGAAGACGCCTCCGGCGAAATCGCCCGGCAAGCCGTCGAACATCATCTGCATGCCCATCAGAATCGCATCGAGCGTTACATGCGCGAAAATGACGGCCATCAAGCCGAAACGCAGCATGAACCAACCGAACAGGAACGACAGCAGCACGAGTTCGATGACGCGCGTGTAAACCGGATAGACCGCGTAACCGACATGGCCGAGCGCCCAGAACAGTCCGGGCGGCACGATGGCGATCGTCGTCAGGACGACGACCGTTCGGGCCGAAGGCTCGCCGCCTTTCAGCTTGCGCGCGAGGCCGACGAACCAGCTGCGGAATACCCCGATGCCGAACAGCCGGCTTTGCAGCTCCTCCGATATGCCAGCGCACCAAGCCAGCAGCGGCAGAAGCAGAGGAATGCTCATATTGTACATCGACTGCGTGGCGTCCGAAGAAGCGAAAGCGCCCAAGCTCTTTTCCAGCACGAGCAGGATGACGGATTGAGCCCCCAGCAAAATAAAGGCGAGGAAGTAGCCTTCCTTCATGCTCTTCAGCACCGCTTCCCCGTAACCCGATTCCCGCCATCTCGGCCAGAGCGAATGGCCCATCGATTTCCATAAGCCGTCTCCGCCGACGGCCGAGAAATAAGTGAGCAGCGCCATCGCCGCGTAAGTGACAAGGCTGACCGTAAGATTAACGGTATCCCCTATGCTGACTCCCGATTCCCAAGTACCTGCCCGCAGACCCGGAATCATGTTATAGGTCAGGCCCGCGTACAGCGCGAAAAAGACGGAAGCGAGGAAAATGCCCCTCCGGTAGGAAGTATGCCCGCCATGAGTCCCCGTATAGACGATCGCCAGGATGAACAGCAGCACTTGGGGCAAAATGAAGCCGAATACCGACAATCTCGTCGCCCAGCGTTCTTGCCCTTCCATGTATTCTGTGAACGCCTCAGGCAGATCCACCCGGTAATCGACCGCTCCCCCTTGCCAGCTCGGGAAAGACGAACTCGTCAGGCGGAATGGCGCCGGAGCGGTGACTTGAAGCTTAAGCTCGGCTTCCCCGATCGCCGCTTGCCGGGAGATGTATTCGAAAGCTCCTCCGTCGGTCGTTCCGCCCGCCCATTCCCAATCGCTCGTGCGAACTCCGAACCAGGAAGCGTACTGCAGCACGCTGGCGGCTTGTTCGGCCGTCGGCTCCTCCGACGAGGATAAGGCTTCGCCGATAGCAGAGTCGGAATCCGCGCCCAAGTGCCGCCAAGCGACGAGGCTGCCCGACTCCATATGGAGCGAGACGGTTAGCGCCCCGGGCACCCCGTCCGCGTACAATTCAACGACGTAGACGTCGGTGGGGGTTGCCGCGGCCCACTGCTTATTGTACGAGTCTGTCAACGCATGTTTGGATAAGTAGCCGTTCGTTTTGCCGTCCGTCATATGCGTGACCGTCGTCTTTTTTACGTCGGAGGCTTGGATGTTGAATTTGTCGGCGGCCCATTGGATCGCCCGCTGCTCCGCTTCGGCCCTTGTGAGCACGGGGGCGGTGTGCATGGAAAACAATTGCCCTGTAATGGGGAACACTTGGATCAATAAAAACAATGCCAGTCCGATCGCGGCCGTCCAAACCCAGCGTTTGTCCAGCGGAAGCGGTCGATTTTCGATCATTCGGTTTCTCTCCTCGCCTGCAGAAATTCAAGTAAACGTATACAGTGGCTTCGCTCTTGACGGCTGCCGATTTTTTCATTTAGTATCTCGTATTTTCGGCGAAAATGAAAGCAAACGAAGCGATAATGACTGTCCGATGGCTAATCCTTCGGATAATTGTGCGAAAAAATGCCTAAACGAGCCGGATTGCCCCCTTTTTGACGTTGTTCCTCCGCGGGGTAAAGACTATAATGCGGTGGTACGTCTTTTATCCGATAGAACGGCCGAATTTCTGCATGCAGAAAACGGGGGAACCAACGGACGACGTGTACAAGAACTATTGTATTCGAACATCCCGGGGTGAATTCCGACCGCGACCGACGCGGAGGATAGGGCAGCCTGTTCGAGCCCGAACCCGACAGCTAACCTCGTAGGCGCTATACGAACAGGAATCGCGTGCAGTGAAGGCACTGGGGTTCCAGTGCTTTTTTTTGCGTCTAGAGGGAGCCTATGGCGTTTTTGCTTATTTGCGTAAAAAAGCGACGGGTGCAGCAGAGGTGGATTAATTGTTAAAAAAAGCGGTGCGATGGTTGTATGCTTCTCCTCCGAGAATATTGCTGCTCGGATTTTCTTTCATTATATTGACGGGGGCCGTGCTGCTTATGCTTCCCGTCGCGTCCGAGAACCGGGAGCCGCTCTCTTTCGTGGACGCCTTGTTCACCGCGACTTCGGCGACATGCGTGACCGGTCTCGTGCTGTTCGATACGGGCTCTCACTTCTCCACGTTCGGCCATTGGGTCATTTTGCTGCTGATCCAGATCGGCGGCATCGGCTTCATGACGATGGCCACGCTGTTCGCACTGATTTTGCGGAGGCGGATTTCGCTCAAGGAACGGCTGGTTTTGCAGGAATCGCTGAATCAGGGCAGCATCGAAGGACTCGTCCGGCTCGTGCGCAAAGTCATCTTCTACGCGCTGGCGCTGGAGCTGGCCGGAGCGGTGCTGTATACGATCCGTTTCGCGCTTGATATGCCGCTCGGAGAAGCGATATACCACGGCGCGTTTCATGCAATCTCCATCTTCAACAATGCGGGCTTCGATCTGTCCGGGGACGGCAGCAGCCTCATTCGATACTCCGAGGATTATTATATGAACGCCGTCTCGATGGCTCTGATCGTTCTTGGGGGATTCGGCTTTATCGTGCTGGCCGATCTATTCGATTATCGGAATAAACGGAAGTTTTCGCTTCATACAAAAGTTGTGCTAAGCGTTTCCGCGACGTTGATCGGCGTTGGGGCGCTGATCATCTTGATCTTCGAGTTCACGAATCCCCGCTCGATCGGCGATGAGCATTTTTCGCATAAAGCGCTGTCCGCGCTGTTCCAGTCCGTGACGACCCGCTCGGGAGGCGTCTCTACCGTGGAAATTGCCGAACTGCGCCAAGCGACGCAATTTTTCATTGTCATTCTGATGTTTATCGGAGCTTCCCCGGGTTCGACGGGCGGAGGGATCAAGACGACGACGTTCGCCGTGCTGGTCGGCGCGGTGCTGGCGATGATGCGAGGCAAGGAGGACGTCGTGCTGTTTCGGCTGCGGCTCGCCCAGGAGCGGGTGTACAAAGCGATTACCGTTACGCTGTTCTGTATCGGGATCGTGCTGGCGGGAACGATGCTGCTCGCGACGACCGAGGATGCCAGCTTCCTGAAAATTCTGTTCGAAGCGACGTCGGCATTCGGCACCGTCGGATTATCGATGGGATTGACCGCGGACTTGAGCTTGGCGGGCAAGCTGACGATTATTGTTCTGATGTTTATCGGTCGTCTAGGGCCGCTTACGTTGACTTACGCATTGGGGCCTAAGCAGGGACGATCGCTTTACCGTTACGCGGAAGGTAAAATCATCATCGGGTAGAGGACGGAGAAACATGAAATTTAATCAATTCGTTATTATCGGGTTGGGCCGGTTCGGCTCCAGCCTCGGCCGGGAATTGATCAGTTTGGGGTACGAGGTGCTCGGTGTGGACCGGGACGAGGAAAAGGTGCAGGAGTTGTCGGGGGTGCTGACCCACGCGATCATGGCGGACGCGACGGACGAGGAGGTGCTGCGTTCCGTCGGGGCGCGGAATTTCGACTGCGGCGTCGTCGCGATCGGCGACGATATCCAGGCGAGCATTCTGGCGACGATTCTGCTGAAGGAGCTCGGAGTGAAGAAGGTCGTAGCCAAGGCGGTATCGGATCTGCACGGTCGTGTGCTGGAAAGGATGGGCGTCGACCGGATCATCTACCCGGAGCGGGACATGGGTGTTCGCGTCGCGCACCAACTCGTCTCGCCCAACCTGCTCGATTACATCGAATTGTCCAAGAAGTATACGATCGCGGAGCTGGCGGTACCCCGGTGCTGGTCCGGCAAATCTCTGGAGGACGTCGATTTGCGCGGCAAATTCGGCTGCAGCATCGTGGCGATTCACAAACCCCAAGGCATGATCATCGCTCCGGCCGCCAAAGACGTATTGTCCATGGAGGACGTCATGGTGCTGATCGGCACGAACGATCAGATCGGACAGTGCCAGGAGTCGTTCGATTCCGGTGAATGAAAACCATCCCGTTCGCTCAGGCTAGAAATAGAATGAGCGGGATGGGAGGGTTCGGCGATGAAGATGAAACGCCTGGGAGTAGCGGTGATGGTGCTGGCAAGCGTCGTCACCTTTTTAGCGTTGCGGGGCGGTTCTGCAGCCTCGGCCAGCGCAGGGCAGTCGAAGCCTTCAGGCATCCACTGGACCGAATGGGAGCGCAAATACGAAGGCGTATTTGTGCTGTCCGCTTCGCGCGAGTCCCGTAAGGTGGCTCTGACGTTCGACGACGTGCCCGATCCTCGCTTTACGCCGCGAGTGCTGGACATCTTGAAGCGCAAAGGGGTTCGTGCCAGCTTTTTCGTTGTCGGCACGCGAGCGCGCAAATATCCCGACCAGGTCAGACGCATTCATCGGGAAGGCCACGATATCGGGAATCACTCCTACAGCCACCCCGACTTTTCGAAGATGTCGCTTGCGAGGGTGCAGGAACAGATCATGAGGGCGGAAACGGCGATTGCCGCGGCGGTCGGGTTCAGACCGAGGCTCGTCCGTCCCCCGTACGGGGAAATCGTGCCGAGGCAGCTGGACTGGGCGAAAAAGCGGGGTTATACGGTCGTCAATTGGGACGTCGATTCGTCGGACTGGAGGCAGCTAAGCGCGAACCAGATATTCCGGAACGTGACCCGGGCGGTTCGACCGGGTTCCGTCGTTCTGATGCATGCCGGCGGTGGAGAAGGGCAGAGTTTGTCCGGCACGGTCGAAGCGCTTCCGAGAATCATCGACTGGCTGCGCGAGCACGATTACGAGCCGGTCGCGTTGACGGAGCTGCTGGGCTTGCCGGAGAAGCGGGGGCGGTGAAGCCGCCCCTTTACGATTCTTTGTAACGCGCGGCTTCCCGATTAAAATATGCGGTCGTCTCCTCGATCAGGAAACGCGTCGATGGAGCGATCCAGGCAGGGTCTCCGTGAATGAGAAATGTCGTTCTTTTCGTCTCTTCAAGCTCTTTGATTCGCGGAAGGTATAGATCGTTGTCGAGCAGCACCTGCTCCCGAAGATAGGATCGGGGAAGCAGCGAGCCGGCGCGGCAAGCGGACAGCAGCCGAATGATGGCTTCGAACGAGTCGATTTCCATTCGGACGTCGGGCTTCAGGTTGTATTTTTTCAATAACTCGTCGGTCAGCGTACGGTACCACGTGCCAGGGGAGAACAGGATCATCGGCAAGTTCTGGAGATCCGCCATTTCGATGTGCGTTCTTTCTAATATAATGTGGTTTCTCGGAAGCACTAAGATAAGGTGGTCGTCAAATAAGGGTACACTGGTAATGGCGGGATCGTCGATGACGGAAGAGGCGACGATGCCGAAGTCGACTTTGCGCTCCTTGACCAGCTCCGCGATTTCGTGCGATTTGCCGGTTACGGCCTTAATCTCCAGGTGAGGGTGCTTCTCGGTCATCGTCCTCACGAGATCGGGCAGCGTCGTCTGCAGCGTCGTCAGGCTGGCCCCGATCGTGGCGATGTGGGCTTCGGACGATTTGTAAGCGTTCAGCTTTTGCAAGTAGCTGCCGTGAAAGCGTCTGAGCTCCAGCGCGAACTCGTAGGTCACCTGACCGGCCGCGGTCAGCTCCAGTCTTTTGCCGACTCTGCGGAACAGGTCGACTTCCAGCTCTGCTTCGAGCCGGGCAAGGCGTCGGGATAAGGCAGGCTGGGACAGGTTTAATCTTTCCGCCGCTTTGTTTAAGCTGGTCTGCTCCACGATTGTCGCGAACAGCCGCATATCTTCAAGCATGGAAGTCCCTCATCTCATATGCAGAATAGTTATAAGTTATAATATTAAATAAGCAGTTCCATTATAAGCGAAAATAGAGTAACCTTAAAAGCGGTGACAAAATGGTGACGAATGCCAACCGTGCAACAAGCATCGTCATCCGATGTCGAAGCACGGATGCGAAAGGAGAACAAACTTAGACATGAAAGGTAATTCTTATTTACCGCGCAAGCTTCATTCGCTGCTTGGCGTGATCCCGCTCGGCTTGTTCATCGCCGAGCATGCGCTGACGAACTACTCGGCCTTCGAGGGGGGGCAGGAAGGATTTTCGGACGCTATCCATCTGTTGAACAGCCTTCCGCTTATTTTCTTCATGGAGCTGTTCATCATCTGGCTGCCGATTTTGTTCCACGGGGTGTACGGTCTGTACATCGCTTACCAGTCGGATCTCAACACGGGCCGATTTAGCTACGGGCGCAACTGGGCGTTCGCCTGGCAAAGAATTACGGGGGTCATCACCTTTATATTCGTCGCGTGGCATTTCTACGATACCCGGATTCAGCTTGCTCTGGGCAATGTCTCCCATGAGGAATTGGGCCAGCACATGAACAACATTTTCAGCAATCCGTGGGCCGTGGCGGCTTACGTCGTCGGCGTTCTGGCCGCGACGTTCCACTTCGCGAACGGACTTTGGGCATTCCTCGTCAGCTGGGGAATCACGATCGGCCCTCGCGCGCAGAAGATTTCTTCCAGAATCTGCATGGGCATCTTCGTTATCCTGGCGGTTATGTTCTTGCTGTCCATTTTCGCTTTCCGCAGCGACGAGTTCGCTACGGCGGCGTCTGCGGCGCTAAGCGCGGTATCGGTAGGTTAAGGGAGGAGTAACTACACATGGCAACTCAAAAAGTCATTGTCGTCGGAGGCGGTCTTGCCGGTCTGATGGCGACAATCAAAGCGGCGGAAGCCGGCGTTCGCGTCGATCTGTTCTCGCTTGTTCCGGTTAAAAGATCTCACTCCGTCTGCGCCCAAGGCGGCATCAACGGAGCTGTAAATACGAAGGGTGAAGGAGACTCCCCTTGGGAGCACTTCGACGATACGGTCTACGGCGGCGACTTCCTGGCGAACCAGCCTCCGGTCAAAGCGATGTGCGAAGCGGCGCCGGGCATCATTCACCTGATGGACCGGATGGGCGTTATGTTCAGCCGGACTCCGGAAGGCTTGCTCGACTTCCGCCGTTTCGGCGGAACGCAGTATCACCGCACGGCGTTCGCGGGAGCGACGACCGGCCAGCAGCTGCTGTACGCGCTGGACGAACAAGTGCGCCGCTGGGAAGTAGCCGGCCTCGTGCAGAAGTACGAGCACTGGGAGTTCACGGGAGCCGTTATCGACGACGACGGCGTGTGCCGCGGCATCTCCGCGCAGGATCTGCGTACGATGGAATCGGTCACGTTCCGCGGCGACGCGGTCATACTGGCGACGGGCGGACCGGGTATTATTTTCGGCAAAACGACGAACTCCGTCATCAACACGGGAACCGCGGCCAGCGCGGTGTACCAGCAAGGCGTCTACTACGCGAACGGCGAATTCATCCAGATTCACCCGACGGCGATTCCGGGCGACGACAAAAACCGTCTCATGAGCGAATCGGCCCGCGGAGAAGGCGGACGCATCTGGACATACAAGGACGGCAAGCCGTGGTACTTCCTCGAAGAGAAATATCCGGCGTACGGCAACCTCGTGCCGCGGGATATCGCAACGCGGGAAATTTTCGACGTCTGCGTCAACCAGAAGCTGGGTATCGACGGCGAGAACAAAGTATATCTCGACCTCTCGCACAAAGATCCGAAGGAGCTTGACGTTAAGCTCGGCGGCATCATCGAGATTTACGAGAAGTTCACGGGCGACGACCCGCGCAAAATCCCGATGCAGATTTTCCCGGCGGTACACTATTCGATGGGCGGTTTATGGGTCGACTACAACCAAATGACAAACATTCCGGGATTGTTCGCTTGCGGCGAATGCGAATATCAATATCACGGCGCGAACCGTCTGGGCGCAAACTCCCTGTTGTCCGCCATCTTCGGCGGCATGGTGACCGGACCGAAAGCGGTCGAATACATCAAGGGCTTGAAGAAGTCCGCCGAGGACGTTGCAGAGAGCGTATTCGAGCGCGAGCGTAACAAGCATGCGTCCAAGTACGAGGCAATCACGAAAATGGACGGCAAAGAGAACGCGTACGTATTGGCCAAGGAGCTTGGAGAGTGGATGACGAACAACATGACCGTCGTTCGCTACAACAAGAAGCTCGAAGAGACGATCGACAAGATCAAAGAGCTCAAACAGCGCTACAACAACATCAACATTAACGATACGGCGCAATGGAACAACTCGGGCGCGGCGTTCACTCGTCAGCTGTGGAACATGCTTGAGCTGGCCGAGTCGATGACGGTCGGAGCGCTCCTGCGCGACGAAAGCCGCGGCGCCCACTACAAGCCGGAATTCCCGGAGCGCGACGACGACAACTTCCTGAAGACGACGAAGGCGAAGTGGACTCCGGAAGGACCGCAAATTTCGTACGAAGACGTCGACGTATCGCTCATCCAACCGCGGAAGCGCGACTATTCCACCAACAAGAAGAAGGAGGGCTAATCCATGTCGGAAGCAACTGCAGCAGCACCGACTGCATCGGCGGCAGGTCGTAAAGTCAAATTTATTATTACTCGCCGGGAGCGCCCGGATGCCCCTTCGTTCACGGAGGAATTCGAGGTTCCGTACCGCCCGAACATGAACGTAATCAGCGAACTGATGGAAATTCAGCGCAACCCGGTTAACGCGAAGGGCCAGAAAACCGCTCCGGTATGCTGGGAGTCCAACTGTCTGGAGGAAGTGTGCGGCGCTTGTTCGATGGTCATCAACGGCAAGCCGCGCCAAGCGTGCAGCACGCTCATCGACAAGCTGGAGCAGCCGATCCGGTTGGAACCGATGTCGACGTTCCCGATCGTACGCGACCTCGTCATTAACCGCGAGCGCATGTTCAACGCGCTCAAGAAGGTCAAAGCGTGGATTCCGATCGACGGAACGTACGATCTCGGACCGGGCCCGCGGATGGCGGAATCGAAGCGCCAGTGGGCGTACGAGCTGTCCAAGTGCATGACGTGCGGCGTCTGCCTTGAAGCTTGTCCGAACGTCAACGACCGCAACAGCTTTATCGGACCGGCTCCGATCTCGCAAGTGCGCCTGTTCAACGCCCACCCGACGGGAGAGATGAACGCCCACGAGCGTCTCGAAGCGCTGATGGAAGAAGGCGGCATCGAGGGCTGCGGCAACTCGCAGAACTGCGTGCGCTCCTGCCCGAAAGGCATTCCGCTCACGACTTCGATCGCGGCGATGAACAAAGACACGACCAAGCAGCTGTTCAAACAGTGGCTCGGTCTGTAATCGTGCGAAAATGAAAAATGGCGGTACGGGGATAGATATCCCTGTACCGCCATTTCTGTTTTTTCCGTTGGTCTGTTGCGAAAGCTCCTTTGGTGCGTTTAAGAAGCTTTGACGAGATAGGTGACGAACCGGTTGCGGTTTTGCTGCTCGTCGGGAAGGGTGGACGTGACCATGAGCCGATTGCCGGACGGATTCCAGCGAAGAGGATCGGCAATGAATTTGATGTCCAGAGACAACGGAACCGATTGGCCTGTGGAAGCGTCCGCTACGTAAATGCCGCGAACCGTTCCGTTCGGCGTTATGCCAGCGTAGGCAAGTCTGTTGCCGTCCGGAGACCAGGCTAATCCGTAAATCTGAGTATCTTGGGCGATGGCTTGCAGAACGTTGCCTTGCAGATCGGTAACGGTCAGCTCCATCTTGCCGCCGCGAAACCGGTTGACGACGGCCAGCCGCTGCTCGTCGGGGGAAGGGACCATCCAGACGACGTCGCTTGAGGATTCCACCCGCACGCTTTCGTACGGCGATTGAATGATCAGAGCGCCTTGCAGCGTCGTATAGAACAGCCGGTCCCCGAGCAATGCCGGATTGCCCGGAAACATCTCCCCGCTTTCCAGCAGCAGATTCGGCCTGCCGCTGTCCGTGTTCCATTCGAAGATGTCTCCTTGAATCGTCGCGTAGACGAGCGAATCGTTGTCGACCCAGCGTCCGTTGTCGACGGCGATGGCGTCTTCGTCCGTGAAAGCCGACGATTGCCCAGTGGACAGATTCGCGACGATCCCTTGACCCGTATGACTCTGAAGGGAGAACGACTTGTAAAAGACTTTCGTCTTGTCCGGGCTGGCCAAGGCATAACCTTGATTGCTATCCGAGGCGGCGATTGCGCTCTCCAACCCGGTAGCCAGCTCGTGCACGTAGACGTTGCGCGGATACCAGGTGGCGCCTTCCGCCCGCTCGGGCTTCCTGTCCTTGTTCTCGCGATCGACGAGCAGCTTCTCGTCGCTGAGCCAATCGGTTCCCCGAACGTTGTCCAGCCGCACGAGCTGGTTGATTTCCGTTTTTTCGTAGGAGGCTTGCTCGGGATTGTCCAGAACGGTAATCGTCTGGCCCGCGATCTCGATCTCTTCCCGGCTCGTTCCCCATTGCGAACCGCAACCTGTCAGGAGCAGCATCGAGGCCAGTCCGATTCCCGCCAAAGCTTTGGGCCATTTCGTCAACTCAAGTCAACTCCTTGTTCGGTGGGGTTCGGAAGGAGGGGCGAACGGGGAAGGAAAGCCGGAAAGCCGTTCCGCCTTCGACGCGCGCCAGTTCCACCGTTCCGCCTTGCTTCTCGGTCAATTGCTTGACGAGCGCGAGACCGAGGCCGGTTCCCCCGCTTTGGCGGGAGCGGTCCTTGTTCACCGTATAGAACGGCTCGAATACGCGTTCCCGAGCTTCCTCCGGAATGCCGATGCCCGTATCGGCGATTTCGACGAGGGCCCGGCCTTTCTCTTCGCGATTGGATACGACCACTTTCCCGCCTTGCACGTTGTATTTGATGCCGTTATCGAGCAGATTCATGAAAATATGAATCAAGCTCTCGCGATCGGCCCAAGCGTTTCCCGGATTCAGCCTCGGAACGATCTCGACGCCGAACCGCTCCGCCTTCGCTTTGATCCGGCCGATCAGATCCAGCAGCAGAGCGGCGAGATCGACCGGCTCGGGCCGATACTCGAAGTCGTATTTCTCCGCGGAGGAGAGCCGCAGCACCTTGTCGATCATGTCGGTCAGACGATCCGCTTCCGCGCCGATGTGAAGCACCGCGTCCTCCGCCAGGGCAGCGTCCTCGGGATACAGTTCCATCAGCTCGGAATAGGCTTTGATCGACGTGATCGGCGTCTTGAACTCGTGGCTGACGTTGCCGATAAACTGCTTCATACCGGAAATGTTGTTGCGGATCTCGGTGCTCATATAGTAAATCGCCTGACCGAGCTGTCCAAGCTCATCCCGGCGCCCGAGAGGAGGGCGGGTCAGGAACTCGCCTTTGCGGATGCGTTCGGCCGAGCGGTTCAGCTTAGCGATGGAGGAGGCCGCTCGCGAGAAGTATAAGTAACCGAGAATAAAGCTTGCGGCTAACACGGCTGCTCCGGTCCAGACGAACAATCCGGCAATCGTATGGTAGAAACGCTGATCGTTGGACAGCGAATATTGAAACTGGATGACGCCCATCTGCTGTCCCGGCCCTTGAATCGGGGAAAGATAGAAGATGGACGCGTCTTCCCGCTGGTAAGCGATTTTCCCTTCCAGAGCGAATCGGAGCGCATTGTCCACGCCGTACGACGACGTGTTAAGCGGGATGGAGTCTCCAACCTTCTTGCCGTCTTTGCCGTACAGCACGACATGCAGGCCCGAGTATACCGCGAGATCCATCGCGAACTGCTGGCCCCTGGCTCGCAGAAATTGCTGCGCCTCGATAGGAGGCGAGATCATGAAAGCCTGCTTGATGCTGAGATTGGCGAGCCTCGTCTGCTGAAGCAGTTCCTTCTCGATTCTCGACTGCTGGTGATCTTGGATCCCCCTGAGTACGAATACGCTGAGCACGAATACGGTCAGCAGCAGGAGCAGCGCCAGAAACAGGCTGAATTTGACTTTGATGCTGACCGATCTCATGCATGGACTCCGGACGCCTTGTATCCGACGCCGAACACCGTATGCAGCAGATGCTGTCCGGTGTCTCCGAGCTTTTTGCGCAGCCGCTGCATATGAATGTCGACCGTGCGCGTTCCGGTGGCGTAGTCGAGGCCCCAGACGGCGTCCAGCAGCTCGTCGCGCGTGAATACCCGTTCCGGATGCGACAGCAGGAGTACGAGCAAGTCGAATTCCTTGGGCGTCAGCTCGACCGGGTCGTTATGGACGAGCACGGTGCGCAGCTTCGGATGAAGCGTCAGGGCGCCCGCGACGATTTTTTCTTCCTCCGGCTCCTTCTTCTCCAGGCGGCGGAGCAGCGCCTTCACGCGCGCGATCAGCTCCCGCAGGTCGAACGGTTTGGTCATGTAATCGTCCGCGCCCATCTCCAGGCCGACGATCTTGTCCACGATGTCGTTTTTGACGGTGAGCAGGATAATGCCCATGTTCGCGCGGTTGTCGAGCCTCTTGCACACTTCGTAACCCGTCAGCTTCGGCATCATGACGTCGAGCACCATGACATGAGGGCGGAAGCTGAGAGCTTGATCCAGAGCGGCTTGGCCGTCGTAGACGGTTTCGACCTCGTAGCCTTCCTTGCGGAAGGCGTAGGAAATCGGGTTCGCGATGCCCGGCTCGTCGTCGGCGACGAGAATGCGTTTGTTCATATTCTCACCCGGATGTTCGTTGATTAGGCTTTGACGCGGATTGCCTCTTCCGCTTCTTCGAAATATTGCTCTAACGTCACTTTCTTATTCGCGACGTCTTGAGCGATTGTCTCTCCCACATAGCGCACATGCCACGGTTCGTAAGAATATCCCGTTATGCTTTCCTTACCCTTCGGATAACGGATGATAAACCCGTAGTCGGCGGCGTTCCTGGCAAGCCATTTGCCTTCCTTCGTATCGCCGAAGCTTTCCTCGAGCGCATACGAAGCGCTTGCGCTCGATACGTCCATCGCCAGACCGGTCTGATGCTCGCTTTGGCCGGGGCGGGCGCTTGTCCGATTGGCAACTTCCTCGCCTTTGCGTTTGACGTTGCTCTCGAAGATCGATTTCTGCGTCGCGTAGGAGCGGTAGCCGGAGACGGCCTTCAGCTCGATGCCGTCGTCCTTCGCCGCCTTGAACAGCTTCTCCAGCGCTTTGGCCGCTTCCTTGCGCATTTGCTTCTTCGGCGAGTCTCCGGAGAAGGAGAACGGCACGTTCGGCACGACAAGGTCGCCGGGCGCGTAATCGGAAGGCAGGTTGCGTTTCTTGTTGACGAGCACGTACAGGCTGGACGCATTGGTGATGACGGCTGCGCCCTTCTTATCCTTCTTGATCGTAAGGCTCGGCAAGCTGTCGGCCAGCAACGCGAAAGCCGGAGATCCCTCCGCCGGCGGTTTGACAATCCCGATCGGAGTCCCGGAAGTTTCCGAAGGCTCCGACGCCGGCGAGCCATTCGAGGAATGTACATCTTTATACACCAATCCGCCGGCGATAGCAACTCCGAGCGCGACAACGATTACGGTTCTCTTTTTCATCTAGTACTCTCCTTGATGTTGACGTTTGATTAAGAGAATACTAGACGGATGTTTCTCCGTTATATCGGGATGTTTCGAAAGTGTAAACGAGAAATAGGTCGAAGGATCTAATCTTCGACATTCGAAAGCTGCGGACATCCGTCGAAAGAAGGAGGATTACGGGAAGTTACGTCAAATACATAATAGCTGAATTGTTTTCCATCGGGAGGATGTACGGATATGGCCGAGAACCGGCGTTTTTGGAGCTATTTGCGGGTACAAGTGATTTTGCTGATGATCGTCGTTCTGATGCTGCCGCTCGGCGGAGTCGGCTGGTACTACTATAAGACGCTAAGCTCGGACCTGGAGGAGATCGAACGGGCGCATGCTCTGGAAGTCAGCGCTTCCGCGCACCGGCTGTTCGATCAGCTCGGGGAGCAGTTGTCGGGCTCCGTCATCACGAACGCCAAGTGGAAGGATTACGTGGACGCCGTCAACGGCGGCGATCTGGACTGGATCGAGGAAAATATCAACGAATCGCCGGAGATCGTGCCGAACGTCAGCTTCGTCGCGACCGTCGACTACGAGGGCAACGTGCTGACGCAAGCCGGGGACATCCCGGAATTTACGGGGCGATTGGCCGATATGTCCATCGTCGACAAAGTGAAAGAGACTCCCGACGCGTACGGAATGATCCAAACGTCCGAAGGGCTGGCGGTGATCGCGGTATCGCAAATTACCGACGAACAGGGCGCGGCGGATTCCCCGGCCGCTCTGCTGTTCGGGCGGCTGCTAGATGACGAGGCGGCGGGGGGAATCGGCGTTATTCTGAATGCGGGGATCTCCTTGCGATCGTCCACGGGACAGGAGCTGAGGAGCGCGCCGGATTCGACCGGCATGCCGGATCAGGACGGAACGCCTATTCCCGGCGCGGGAGAGCAGCCCAGCTTCGCGACGGTCGAAGCGGGGGGCAAGAGGAACAGTCTCGTCGTCTCCGGCTACCCCGGCATGTCGGGAGAGGCGATCGCGGAACTGTCCGTCATCGTGCCTGCCGAAGCCAGCGGAACCGTGCACAAGGAAATGGTTCGGATGAGCGGGATCGTGGCGGTGCTGGCCGCTCTGCTGATCGCGCTTATCGCCTTCGTTCTGCGCCGGAGGATCATCTTCCCGTTAGTCGAATTCGAAGCTTTCCTGAAGGAAGTGTCCTCCGGCCGGCTGTCCGTCTCCGTATCGGGCAAGACGAAGGGACGGGAGGATGAAATCGGCTCGATCGGCCGTTCCTTGCAGGAGACGGCCGACCATCTGAGGACGCTCGTCGCGGGAATCCGTTCGACGGCGTCCGCCACTTCATCTGCGGTCGGGCAGCTGACCGGGGAAGCGGGAGGAGCCGCGGACGGAGCGAACCGGATCGCCGAGGCGATGAGAGAAGTCGCGGCGGGAGCGGACTCCCAAATGCAGGGCATGAAGCGTGGAGCCGAAGTAGCGCTGGAAATCGTCGCGGGCATGGGCACGATCGGGGAGCGTTCCTCTTCCGTGGCGGCCGCGGCCGAGCAAGTGTCCAAGCAGGCATCCGAAGGGAACGACACGGTCGTCGGCGCGGTCGAGCAGATGGACAAAATATCGGCGACGGTGGAGTCGTCCGTCCGCGACGCCCACGAGCTTCATTCCAAATCGGAACGGATCGGACAGATGGTCGAAGCGATATCGGCGATCGCCTACCGCACGAACTTGCTCGCGCTTAACGCGAATATCGAAGCCAGCAGGGCGGGAGAACACGGACGCGGCTTCGCCGTCGTCGCGGGAGAGGTGAGAAAGCTGGCGCAGCAGGCGGATCGGACCGCTTCCGAGATCGCGGCCGTCATCGCCGAAGTGCAAGGCGGCATCCTGTCCGTCGTGCGCCACATCGAAGCCGGGCAGGAGGAAGTCAGCAGCGGCGCGGTAACGGTTCGGGAAGCCGGCCGGACGTTCCAGGGGATCGCTCTGGGCATTCGCGGCATGGAGGAAGAATTGCAGGGCATCGCCGCGGCCGGACAAGAAATTGGCGCGCAGCTCGAGGAGCTGTCCGCGCTGATCGAGCAGACGGAGGCGATCTCCGAGTCGAGCGCGGAGCGCGCCCAAGACGTCGCGGATATCGCGGAATCGCAGATGAACTCCGTGCGCCAAGTCGCGGACGAGACGAACGCTCTGGCGAACCGAATCCGCGAGCTGGAACAGGAAGTCAACCGCTTCCGGTAACCTGGACCTAAGTCCAGTGCAATCCCGTGCAGCGGTCAAGGGAATTGAGAGGAAAAATCAGGTAAAATATACGCAACAAGAGGAAGAATGAGGAGAGAAAGATGAAGATGACGGGATGGACGCAAGCAATCGTTTCATGGAAGCTGCTGCTCGGAAGCCTGCCCCGCGGAATCGTCGCGTTTGTTATCGCGGTGGCGGGTCTCAGCGTGGGGCTGCCGCTGGCCGTATTCGCGATCGGTTTGCCGATTCTGGCCGGCATGCTCGCCGCGTGCGAACGAATATTGGACATGGATCGTCGCCTGATCGCCGCTTGGGAATCTCCGCAAGCGAAATCTCCGGCCCTTCGGTTCGATCTGCAGGAAACAATTGCCGATTTGAGGAAGGATGGGTGGAGAGGATGGCTCGGCGTGCTCCGGGACGCGCGGCAGTATCGCAACCTGGCATACGGAATCGGCCATTTTCCGGTTTCCATTTTGGCGTTCGTGCTCGCGATTGTCATTCCAGTAACCGCGGCGGCGCTGCTGCTGTCTCCGGCTGCGGAGCTGGTGAGCTCCAGACTTTTCTCGTTCAGTCTATTCGAGGACGATCTGATCATGCAGTGGATTTTTCCGGAATGGTCGAGTTTTCAGCGATCCTGGTTCAATACGGGACTAGGCTTACTGCTGCTACTGGCCACCCCGTTCCTGCTGCGAAAGCTGGGCGCGTGTTACGCCGCCTGGATTCGCTGGATTTCGGGAGCGCCGTCCCATACGTAAATAAGGGGCTGTCCCATAGGACAGCCCCTGCGGATTTACATCCACGTTTCGCCCCAATGCTGGATGGACTGGATAACTTCCTCCAAATGGCGGCCTTTCTCGGTCAGTTCGTATTCGATGCGAACCGGCATTTCCGGATATACCGTGCGGGTCAGAATTCCGGCCGCTTCCAGTTCCTTCATGCGGTCCGTCAGCATTTTATCGCTCATTTCCGGAATTTGTTCCTTAATGTCCTTAAATCGTTTAGGACCTCCGAGAAGGACGCGGATGATCAATCCGGTCCACTTTTTGCCCAGCAGCTCTGCAGCCGATTCGTACTTGGGGCACATTTTGGAATAATCCATACCGATTCCCCCTTTCGTCCTATTTTAGCATACTCACTTCAAAAAAGTAAGTGTGATCTTATGAGACAAGGCCGATATGCGTCGGCATGTCCGCTTTTGTTACACAAATGAAATATTTCTGTTATGCTGCTGTTGCAGAGGCCGGTTATCCTTATTAACAAGACCCCCTTTTTTCATAGTATTGAAGCCTGCCACCGGTGGCAGGCTTCCTTTTTGTATATGGAGCCGTCAGACGCGGCTTATTACAGAGGCACGACGACCTTCTCCTTCTGGCGGAAAAACACCCAGCGCTTAAACCCGATCTCGCGTAAGCGGGAGCCGACAACCTCCCATTCGTCTCCGACGCGCGCCGGAAGATGGGCGTCCGAGCCGAACGTGACGTCGGCGCCGAAATGCAGCGCGCGCTCGAGAATGGCGTCCGACGGATACCAGCCGCCGCAATCCTTCGTTTTGCCGCTCGTGTTGATCTCGATGGACAGGTCGTTCGCGGCGACCGCTTTAAGCGCCTCGTCGATATCGGCTTCCGCACCCGAGATATCGGCGAAGCCCGGATAGTAGCCTTTCATCGCGTCGATATGACCGAGCACCTGGAACAGGCCGCTTTCCGCGGAACGCCGGATCAGCTCGTAATAATGCCTTTTCTCGTCGAGCTGCTGCGCTTCATCCTTGCCCTTCCACCGGTTGCGGTTGAAAATGCTGACGCCTCTCGTCTGATGAACGGAGCCGATAATGTAATCGAACGGGTACGGAGCGTACGCGGCCCGGTACAGCTCGAGCTGGTCGATGTAGAAATCCGATTCGACCCCGAGCAGCACCTCGATCCGGCCTTTGTACTCCTCCTTAAGGCGAAGCACCTCCGCTACATAATTCGGAAAGTCGCTGCGGGCCATCGCGATGCCCGGCTGCGGATGGTCTTGCTCGTGCGCGAAATAGGGCGAGTGATCGGAAATGCCGATGACTTGCATGCCGGCCCCGATCGCCGCTTCGATATAATCCCGGATGCTGTCCGCAGCATGTCCGCATCTGTCGTGATGAGTGTGCAAATCGAATTTCATGTCGTCACTCCTAGCTTTTCGTTATTCGCTTCCGATGAACTGATCTTCGGGCATCCCCTTCAGATCGTTGAGAAATTGCCGCATTGCGCTGTTGACGTATCTTCCCGACTTAGTCATGACGCCGACGGGGTGGCTGACCTCAAGCTCGGTTACGGGAATCATCTTAAGCGTGCCCCGCCGAACCTCTTCCGCTACGGACAGCTTGGAGACGACCGCGGCTCCCAAGTTCAGTTCGACCATCCGTTTCACTTCCTCGCTGCTTCCAAGCTCCATAACGATGTTCGGTTCGATGCCGTATTCGCGCAGCACCCGGTCCGTAAACCGTCTTCCGAGCGTATCCGGGGATAATAAGATCAGCGGAACGTCCTTCAGCATGCCGATCGTGATCCGTTTGGCTCCGGCGAGCGGATGCTGGGGGGCGACGACGAATTGGAACGTATCGTAGTAGAGGATGGACGTTTCCACTTGCAGGCTGCGGTCGGTCAAATAGCCGATGCCGATGTCGACGGCGCCGTTCTCGACGCTGGAGAGCACTTGGGTCGAAGACATGGAAAGGATGCTGGTTTTGATGAGCGGGTATTGGTTCTGGAAATAGGACAGGACGCGGGGCAAAATCTGAATCGCGATCGAGGAGGTGGTTCCTAGCACGATATGGCCTTGAGGAACTTGATTCAGGTCGGTCAGCTTCTGCTTGAGCTGTTCCACGATCGCCAGAATTTGCTCGGCGTGCTCCAGAAACACTTGGCCCCTGTCCGTCAACGCGACGGGATGATTCCGGTCGACGAGAATCGCCTTGAACTCGTCTTCGAGACTTTTGATTTGCGCCGATACGGCGGGCTGCGTCAAGTTGAGCATTTCGCCGGCTTTTCGGAAGCTTAGCGTTTTGGATATCGTGACTAACGTCTCCAGTTGGCTAATATTCACCTTTACGCCTCCTTAGAGTATTGAATTAATTTATCAACTGCTCCGATGGATATAAACAGGATTTGTCATAGTCTTATTATAGGGGAAATGTTTTTTCATCGCAAAGGTTTACTTGTACTCAAAATTGAGTATAATGAGGTTTGCATACTCAAATTTGAGTAGTTGAATAGAGGGGAAGTTATCGGATGGATGTCAACAAGAGCAATACGAAGCTCGTCGTAGCCGGCTTGCTGCTCGGCTTGTTCATGGCGGCGCTCGACCAGACGATCGTCTCGACGGCGATGACGACGATCATCAAGAAGCTGGGCGGGTTCGAGAGTTTTATATGGGTGTACTCCGCTTATATGATCGCCATGGTCGTCTCGACGCCGATTTTCGGCAAGCTGTCGGATATGTACGGGCGCAAGCGATTTTTTTTGATGGGCCTGATTTTGTTCCTGATCGGATCGATTCTGTGCGGCACGGCGCAGAACATGGATCAATTGATCGTTTACCGGGCGATCCAGGGGATCGGCGGAGGCGCTCTGATGCCGATCGTGTTCACGATTATTTTCGACCTGTTTCCGGGTGAGAAACGCGGGAAAATGATGGGGCTGTTCGGAGCCGTGTTCGGCGTCTCGAGCGTCTTCGGACCGGTCATGGGCGGCGCGATTACGGATTACTTGAGCTGGCGCTGGATTTTCTATATCAACGTGCCGATCGGCCTTCTGTCGATTTACTTCATTGCGACTGCGTATCGCGAGTCGAAAAATACCCGCAAGCAGGTCATCGACTGGACCGGGGCGGTCCTGCTTACCGGAGCGATTCTGTGTCTGATGTTCGGTCTGGAGCTGGGAGGCTCCGAAGGCTGGGCATGGGATTCCGCGAAGACGGTCTCCCTGTTCGTCGGCTCGGGCGTGCTGCTGGCCCTGTTCTTGTGGGCGGAGAGCGTCGCGAAGGACCCGATCATCAAGCTGGGGCTGTTCCGCAAGCGCCTGTTCATGAGCAGCATGGCGATCAGCCTGCTGTACGGCGGAGTCATGATCGCCGGCGCCACCTATATTCCGATCTTCATTCAAGGCGTATTCCATAAGACGGCGACGGAGACGAGCTCGGTGCTGACCCCGATGATGCTCGGCGTCGTGCTCAGCAGCCAGATCGGGGGCAGAGTCGCCAGTCTCTTCAGATACCGCGACGTCATGCTCGTATCCGTGTTCACGCTGCTGATCGGCTCCTGCCTGCTCGGCTTCGTGATGGATACCGGGACAAGTCGTCTCGTCATCACCCTGTTCATGGTCATCATCGGTCTCGGCATGGGCGTGTCCTTCTCGCTGCTGAACATTTCGACGCTCGGTTCCGTTCCTCCGCAATACAAGGGCTCGGCCTCGTCGCTGATTACCTTTTTCCGGACGATCGGTTCGGCCCTCGGCGTGACGGTGTTCGGGACGCTGCAGAAGCATCATTTTCAACAGGGCATTCAGGAAGTGCCGAACTTGTCTCCCGAACTGGCGGGGCAGATCAAGGGAGGCCAAGCGCTGCTCGATCCGGCCATCCAGGAGAGAATGGGATTGGCTCCCGACATCGTGAACGGGCTTCTCGCCAAGCTGGCGGATTCCATCACGTACATCTTCCAGTGGTCGGTGCTGCTGCCTGCGCTTGCGGTCGTGTTCGTTCTGCTGATGGGAAGCGCAAGAATGGAGAAAGCCGCGCCGGGCCCGCAGAAAACGCCGGACGATAAGCCGGGCAAGGCGGAGCCTTCCTACAACAGAGGTTAACGCGATGTCGATTCGTTTGATCATTCTCGGACTGTTGATGGAAAACAACCGGCATCCGTACGAAATCCGGCAGACGATCAAGATGAGAAACTGGCATCTGACGTTCCGGATACGGGACGGCTCGCTCTATTACGCGGTGGATCAGATGCGCGAGGACGGGCTGATCGAAGTGGCGGAGACGATTCCCGTGCAGGGAGACAACCGTCCGGACAAAATCGTATACCGTATTACGGACAACGGGAAAGAAGCGTTCATGCGGATGATTTACGAGGAGTTCGGCAAGGACTTCTATCCGCAGCATCCGCTGTTCGCCCCGCTCGCGTTCGCGCGGCATGCCGACGACGGGGCGATGGAGACGCTGATTGCGAAGCGTCTGGACGCTTGCCTGGAAAGAATCGAGCACGTGAACGGCGTTCTGGAGCTCAAGGGCGGGTGGCTGCCGCAGGGCGCGGTGCGCATGATCGAAGGCGTCGTGCGGTTCAGCGAGGCGGAGCGCGATTGGCTTAGGGAGATGCTGGAGGATGCGCGGGCGGGGCGGCTTACGGCGGCCGAGAAAAAGCCGGGATCCATGCCGGACGGCGATCGCCGCTGAATGGGCGGTTATGAGCCGCGAACTCTGAACGTTGCGTCTGCCGAATGTAAAGAAGCGATTAAATCTTGCCGAAGGAGCCGACCGGACAAGGAGATCGCCGTCCGTCCGTCGAAGTTAACCGTCAAATCTGCGCGTTAGGGCGAGAGAGGCGACAAGTGATCGATGGACGACAGAAAACAGATTAACGCCTGGGTGATGTACGATTGGGCGAATTCGGCCTTCGCCACAACGATCATGGCGGCGGTTATGCCGATTTACTTTATCAGCGTTGCCGGAGGAACGGACGCAAGCTGGAGCTTCACGCAGACGGCGGCGGCGATCGTCGTGGCGCTGCTGTCCCCGCTGCTCGGCGCGATCGCCGATCATACCGGGAGAAAGAAAACGTTTCTCCGCGTATTCAGCATCATCGGAGCGGTCGCCAGCGTGGCGATGGCGTTCATCGGCCCCGGCGACATGTGGCTCGCTTCCGTTCTCGTCGTGATTGGCATGGTCGGATTCGGCGCCGGCAATACGTTCTATGACGCGCTGCTGGGCGACGTGACGTCCCCCGCACAGCGGGAGCGAGTCAGCGCCAAGGGCTACGCGATGGGATATCTGGGCGGCGGCGTGCTGCTGGCCGTCAATCTCGGGCTGATTCTCGGCTGGGAGGCGATCGGCCTGCCGGACAAGACGGCCGCGTCGCAAATTTCGTTCGTGACGGTCGGCATCTGGTGGTTCGTCTTCTCGCTGCCGTTGTTCCGGCGGGTCCAGGAGACGAGGCTGGACCGGGTAGGAACGGTCGGGGCGCACATCAAGACCGGAGCCCGGAGGCTTAAAGAGACGTTCCTGCGGATCAAGCGTTATCCCGAGCTGATGAAGTTTATGCTGGCCTATTGGTTTTTCTTCGACGGCATCAATACGATCATCGTTATGGCCGCAAGCTACGGCACGACGATCGGCATCGAGAGCGATCACCTGATCGCGGCGCTGCTGATTACGCAATTCGTCGGCTTCCCGGCTTCGCTCCTGTTCGGCAAGCTGGCCGACAAGCTGGGCAGCAAGAAGATGCTGTACAGCTCGCTCGTCATCTATTTGATCATCGTCGTGCTCGGTTACTTTATGACCAGCGCCTTGCACTTCTACTTACTGGCTTGCATGGTTGGCTTGGTGCAGGGAGGTTCGCAGGCGACCTCGCGGTCGATCTTCAGCAAAATGATCCCTTCCGGCCGGAACGCGGAGTTTTTCGGCTTTCTCAGCTTTACGAGCCGCTTCTTCTCGTTCGGCGGCCCGCTCGTATTCGGTCTCGTGAAGCTGATCAGCGATTCGAGCCGATCCGCGCTGCTGGCCGTTGCTTTCTTCTTCGTGGCGGGCATCATTCTGCTGATGTTCGTCAATTTGGCGAAGGGGGAGCAGGAGGCGAAGCAGTCGATTTGAGGCGGGAAGCGGAGCTTCCGCTTATACGGGAACGACCGATTCGGCAAAGACGATGGCGGCGCTGCCGCAGGGCCGACCGGTTTCATAGGACACGTCGCCGAGCAGCTCGCTGAAACGCGTTTTCAGCCGGGCTGCTTCTTCTTCGTCTTCCGGCCGCGCAGCCAGCCACTCTAGTGCAGCCGCCGTCATCTCGCGGGCGTCTGCTAGCGCCCGGTCCCACAGCTCCGGCGCGCTGTCGCGGTGGACAACGGTACGGTCGGTCGGATCGATCCACGCTTGACCGGCGTCGTTCAGCACGTCCCAGCCCGGCGTTCGGCGGGGCGGAGAGAACGGCCGCAGCTGCCCGAATACGAGCCGGCCTTTCCAGCCGCTCGGGTCGTAGAACAGCCGCTGGGCTTGCTGCATTTGCGCGACCGCGCGATCAAGCTGCTCCGGCGAGATGCGCTCCGCCAGCGCCGGGTAATGGAGCCGGACAAGGTGAAGAAACCCCGAGGCGAATTCGCCGGGCAGGCGGCCTCGCGTATCGATCTCCGGGGCGACCGGCGTCTTGCACGTATGAATGCCCGCCCGGCGTATCAGAATTTCCGAATCCATCGCCGTTTCGTAGAGCTGATGATGCCATTTGCGAAAGCCGGAGCGGCTGAACACGAACGGGTGAAGATGACGGTCCAAAACGTGGTGAAGCAGAAATCCAAGGCTGTACGCGGTTACCGGATCCTCCCCGGGCTCTCGACTCCTCGAGCAAGGAGAGGAGGAAGGGGCCGCACCGCGTCGCATGCATCAGCGCGCCCAGCTTGTTTAAGGCGGTGTCTCCGGTTTGCCAGGGCAAATAACGATCGTAGAAGAGGAAGTCCGGCCCTTGACAGCCGAGCTGGAACGCGGTTTTCCATTCGCGGAGCGCCATAGGTCTTTCGACCTTGAGGTCGCTTAAAACCTCCCTGCCGAACTGAATATGGGCCCAAACATTCGGCATCGTTCATCCTCCTCGGACAAAAATCAGTGTACTTGTACCTATGATTTCAGTATAATAGGAGAAAGTGGTTACGGCTAGCGGTTCAATCCAACAGACAAGGGGCGCGTTCAGGCATGAAGGCTGAGTACATCAACCCGTTTTTGGAATCCGCGCGAATGGTTATCGAACAGATGGTGCAAATTCGTCCCAGCACGGGGCAGCTCTCGATTCGGGACATCAAATTCGCGGAAAACCATGTATGGATTCAAATTGGACTGACGGGTCATCTGACCGGAGACATCGTATTCGGATTAAGCGAATCGGTAGCGTTGCGGATCGTCTCCGCGATGATGGGCGGTTATGCCATTACCGAGATCGACGATATGAGCAAGAGCGCGATTTCCGAGCTGGGCAACATGATCAGCGGCAACGCCAGCACGATGCTGTACAACCAGGGCGTGCACGTCGACATTACCCCGCCGAAGATTATGGAGGCGCACTTCGCTTCGATTACCGGCGCTACGAGGGCGCTTGCGGTTCCCCTGATTATGGACGGAATCGGAGAGATGGAGATTCAGGTTCTCATTGCGTGATACATACGAATGAACGCCCCGTCAGGGGCTTTTTTCATGGGACGATTTATCCGGATGCGTAATTTGGCGAGGAGGGGTTATGATGAGAGTAGAGCTGAGTGGCAAAGTCGTGCTCATCACCGGAGCTTCGAGCGGCATCGGGGCGAAAGTTGCCGTTCTGTTGGCCGAACGGGGAGCGATTCCGATTCTGACGGCGCGTTCCGTGGACAAAATGGAGAAGCTGACCGCCCCCCTCGCCGGGGAGCATGCCGTGTACGGGATGGACGTCCGGTCGGACGAACAGGTTCGGGAGACGATGGCGCGGGTCGTGGAGCGTTACGGCAAAATCGACGTGCTTCTGAACAACGCGGGCTACGGGGAGTTCGTCCGCTTCGCCGACGCTCCGGTCTCTCATTTTCAGGAGATGATGGACGTCAACTACATGGGCTCGGTCCGCTGCGCCCATGCGGCGCTGCCTTACATGCTGCAAGCAGGGCAGGGGCATATCGTCAACGTCGCGTCGATGGCCGGGAAGATGGCGACCGCGAAGTCGACCGCTTACTCCGCGACGAAGCATGCCGTGCTCGGCTTCACGAACGCATTGCGGCAGGAACTGCAAGGAACGGGGATCGCCGTGTCGGCCGTCAACCCGGGGCCGATCGATACGCCGTTCTTTGAGCGTGCTGACCCGAGCGGACAGTACGTGCGAAACGTCAGTTGGTTCATGATGTCGTCGGACAAGGTCGCCCGAGCTATCGTATCCGTCATCGAGAAGCGCAGGCCGGAGCTGGACATGCCATGGACCGCGTCGGCCGGAGCGAAGTTTATGCTGCTGTTTCCGCGGCTCGGCAACGCATTGTTCGGGAAGCTGATGAATCGGAAATAGGTTTTACATGAGATAAGGGGTTGTAAGGATGGACTTTGTGGCATTGGGATTAAACGAGACCTTGGCCGGCAAGCTGGCGGCTTCGGGAATTACGCAGCCTTCCGAGGTGCAGCGTCAGGCTTGGCCGGAGCTGCTGGGCGGAAGAGACGGCATTCTGATCTCGCCGACGGGAACGGGCAAGACGTTGGCGTATTTGCTGCCGCTGCTGCAGAGCATCGACGGCTCGCGCAAGGAGGTCCAGGCGCTCGTACTCGCGCCGACCCAGGAGCTGGCGATGCAGATTATGCGCGAGGCGGAAGTCTACGGGCAGCCGCTCGGCATTAAAGCCGCGGCGCTGATCGGCGGAGCGTCGCTGGCGCGGCAGCTCGAACGGATGAAGAGCAAGCCGGCTCTGATCGTCGGCACGCCGGGCCGGGTGCGCGAGGTGGCGAACACGCGCAAGCTGTCGCTGCACGGGGTCGGCTTCGTTGTTGTGGACGAGACGGACCGGATCTTCTCCCTCGGTGGCCGGGGCGACGTCGAGCATCTGCTGAAGCAATGCTCGAAAGAGCGCCAGACCGTCTTCGTATCGGCGACCCGTTCGCAGGCGATGCGGGAGGCGGAAGCGAAGTGGCAGAAGGATCCATGGGTGTCCGACGTGACGGAGCGGGAGAACGAGAACGGACTGTCTTCTGCGCTTAAACACTGGTATTTCCTCGGAGACCGGCGCGACAAGATCGATCTGGTCCAGAAAATCGTCCGGCATATGAAGCCGTCTTCCGCGCTGCTGTTCGTGAACGATACCGAAAAGATCGGCGAGCTGATCGCCAAGCTGCGCTACGAGGGCTTGTCGGTCGACGCGTTGTACGGAGATACGAGAGGGCAGGAGCGCGGCGAGGTGATGCAGCGCTTCCGCAAAGGGCGCACGAAGCTGCTGATCGCCACCGACGTCGCGGCCAGAGGGCTAGATTTGCCCGGGCTGCCTCTCGTCATCCAATTGGAGCCCGCTCTGGACGCGGATCACTACGTGCATCGGTCGGGACGTACGGCGAGAATGGGGCGCGAGGGTACCTCCATTACGCTGATTGCGCCGGAGGAACGTTTTATTCTCGACAAGCTGGAGAAGCAATTGAGCATTTCGATCGAGCCGAAAACGCTGTACGAGGGCCGGGTCGTGTCTTACGAGGAAGGCATGGCGCGCAAGGGCGGCGGCAGAGGCCGCGGGGCGTCCGCGGATAGCGGCAGCGGCGGCAAGGACGAGCGTCCGGCGTGGAAGTCGAAGGCGGAGTATCTCGCTTCGCTGGAGGCGCGGAAATCGGCGGAGAGCAAGGGAGCGCAGGGCGGCGAAGCCCGGTTCGATCGGCCTCAGCCGGCGGACAAGACTGCCGGGAAGGCGGCGGGCAAGCCGGCCGGAACGTCCGCGGGCAAGCCGGCCGGAACGTCCGCGGGCAAGCATCAGTCTGCGGCCAAAACGGCGCAAGGGGCCAAGGCGGTTCCCGTGGCGGCCAAGCCGAAGCCGGGCAAGTCGAAGTCGGAGCGCGCGAGAGAGCAGAAGAACAAGGGCGCTCCGAAGTGGCTGAAAGCCAAGCGGGAAGCGGCCTCGGCTCCTAAGCAGGAGTAAAGCCTGCGATTGAGCTATTCCGCGTCGGAGGGCGTTGTTCTAATGAATCGAACATTGGCGCTCGAATGGTCAGTCCACAAATAGAAAAAGCCGTCTCCTGCGTGCGATCCTATCGCGCACACAGGGGACGGCTTTTTTGTATTATTGCGGAATGCGTTCGACTTCCTCCAGAGTAGGCATGCCGTCTTGGGCGCCGAATTTGGTAACCGACAAGGAGGCGGCCCTGACCGCGAAGCGGAGCGAGCGCTCCGTATCCCAGCCGGAAGCGAGTCCGTGGGCGAAGGCGGCGTTCAGGCAGTCTCCCGCGCCGGTCGTGTCGACGGGCTGAACCGGCGGAGCGGCAACCGTCTCGGGAGCGCCGTCCTTGACGTAGGAAGCTCCGTGCTTGCCGCGCGTGAGAATGACGGAATGTCCGTAGCGGCTTGTCCACGCGGCCAGGCCTGCCTGCCAGTTTTCCGGCGCAACGCCACCGTCGCTTTCCCCGTCTCCGTAAGCGCCGAGAATGGCGAATTCGGTCTCGTTGGGCGTAATATAATCGGCCAGACGAAGCACTTCCTCTGGCAGCGACCGAGCCGGGGCCGGGTTAAGGATCGTGCGGACGCCCGATTCCTTGGCTATGCGAAGCGCGGCGACAGCAGATTCGAGGGGGATTTCCAACTGCACGAGAAGTACGTCGGCCCAGGCGATCAGATCGCGCGACCGCTCGACTCGCTCCGGCGTTACCTGTCCGTTGGCGCCGGGAACGATGATGATGCTATTGTCTTCATGCGTGTGGAGAATCGAGGCTATTCCCGTCGCGGTATCGCTCAGGACGTCGATGCGGTCCGTAAGCACGCCGTTTTTTCTCATCTCGTCCACGATCGTCGTTCCGAACGGGTCGCCGCCGACGGCGCCTATCATGTACACTTCGGCTCCGAGCCTGGCGCAGGCAACCGCTTGGTTGGCCCCTTTGCCTCCCGGAATGAAATGGACGGATTCTCCCTGCAGCGTCTCTCCGGTTCGGGGCGCTCGCTCCGCGGTGACGACGAGGTCCATATTCAAGCTGCCCACGATCGCGATGCGAGGGCGCTTCATGTTGACCACCTCTCTTTTCTTTCTATCATCGCACGAACGGGCTTATTGCGCCAGCTTCAGGAACAGAGCACCTTCTCCGGCTAGTACGAGGTCGGACCGAACGCCAAACAACGGGGCTTTTCCCATAAGTAAGAAGAGACGTACCGAACAATTATCGATAGGTGAATGGTAATGGGCATCTATCTCCTTCCGATGCTATACGATCCTGAAATGGGAACGGTAAACCCGTTAAGAGGTGATTTCAGGACCGTATGAGGCAGTCTCCAGGAGATAGATGCCCCCCTTTTTTATCATCGATAATTTTGTGCGTTCCTACTTTTGGGACAGCCCCGCGTTGCACGTAGATTAGACGCTTACCGGTAAGTTCTCGTCGTCAGCTCGTCGAGGCTCTTGAACTCGTAGCC